>NZ_LGDB01000015.1:0-14209 GCF_001279655.1 Streptomyces sp. WM6372
TGCGCCAGGCGGCCGCGAGCGCCCCCGCCAGCGCGAGCGCCGCCGTCCACAGGGCCGGCCCCTGCCCCCAGAAGGTCCAGGCGGCCCCGAAGCCCGCGGCGCCCAGCAGCCGGGCCAGCGCCTGGCCGGTCTGGAGCACCGCGAGCCCGCGGGCCCGGCGGTGTGCGGGCAGTACGGGGCCGGCCAGCGCCATCAGGACCCCGTCGGTGGAGGCGTAGAAGACGCCGAGGAGTGCCAGCACCACGGCCACGGTCGGCCAGGTGACGGGGAGCAGCATGACGGCGTACGCGCCGAGCAGCGTGGCGTGTCCGGCCAGGAACGGCAGCCGGCGCCCGATCCGGTCGGCGATCCGGCCGGCCGGGACGGCGAGCAGCAGGTATCCGGCGGCGGCGCCGAGCGGCAGCAGCGGGAAGAGGGCGGGCGGCAGGTCGAGGCCGCGCTGGATGAGCAGGTAGAGGAACGAGTCGCCGATGGTGGCGGCTCCGAGCAGGCAAGCGGCGTACAGGATCCGGCGGAAGACGGGATCGCGAAGCGCCCCGCGCTGAGGGGGTGTCGACCGGATCCATGGCGCCGGGGCGGCTGCGGGGACGTAGACGAGCAGCAGGAGTACGCCGAGCAGGCCCGCGCAGAAGCTGACGGCGAACACCGCGTCGTAGGCGTCGGCGGTCGCCCACAGCACGGCGAAGGCCGCGAGCGGGCCCAGCAGCGCGCCGGTGGTGTCCATGGCGCGGTGCACGCCGAACGCCCAGCCCAGTGTCTCCGGCGGGCCGCTGAGCGAGATCAGCGCGTCGCGCGGGGCGGTGCGCACCCCCTTGCCGAGTCGGTCGGCGGCGAGCGAGGCGGCGATCCCCGCGGTGGCGCCGCCGGCGAGGAGCAGTCCGAGCCGGGACAGCGCCGAGAGCAGGTAGCCCGCGCCGGCGACCCGCTTGTGACGGCCGCCGCGGTCGGCGAGCCGGCCGCCGAGGAGCCGTACGAGGGCGGTGGCTCCGTTGAACATGCCGTCCAGGAAGCCGAATTGGAGCGGTGAGAGGCCAAGGCCCAGGACGAGGTAGAGCGGCAGTACGGCCGTGACCATCTCGGAGGAGACGTCGGTGACGAGGCTGACCGCGCCCAGCGCGATGACGGTGGCGGGGACGCGCCGCCGGGCCCCGAGGGGGCGGGGCGGCGCGTCCGGGCGGCCGGTGTTGGCCAGGTACATCAGTGGCAGCTGTACTTCGGGCTGGTGTCCTTGACCCCGTCGGAGGCGACGTAGGTCCAGCTGTAGCCCGAGTCCGTGAAGTCGAGCTTCAGGACCCCGTACTGGCCGCTGATGCGCTTCTGGCTGTTGGGCTGCACCTGCTCGATCGGGTAGGGCTCGGCGCCGCCCATGCCGCCGACGATCTCCACGATCCCGTCGGCGGCCGCCTTGCCGTCGGGGTTCTGCGGGGCGAACCGCTCGTAGTGGTGGTCGTGTCCGTTGAGGACCAGGTCGGCCTTGGCGGCGTAGAGGATCTTCCAGACGGGCTTGGAGACGGGGTCGTTGCCGTGTCCGCCCGAGGAGTACAGCGGGTGGTGCCAGTAGGCGGCTATGCACTGCTTGCCGTTGGCGGCGAGGTCGGCCTTGAGCCAGTCGATCTGGGCGGCCTGGTCGAAGGCGTTGGAGTCGAGGGCGATGAAGTGCCAGTTGCCCTCGTCGAAGCTGTAGTAGCTCTTGCCCTGCGGATAGGCGATGTTCCCGAAGTACGCCTTGTATCCGGCGAGGGAGCCGGCCGGGTCGTACGTCTCGTGGTTGCCGGGCACGGGGCGGGTCTTGTCCTTGAAGGCGCCCCAGCTCTTGTCGTAGTAGGCGCGGAAGTCGGCGATCCGGGCGTCGTCGTACTGGTTGTCGCCCATCGTCAGGTAGAACTTCGGGTCGATCTGCCGGGCCAGGGCGGCGGTCTTCGGGTGTGCGCAGCCGCTGTCGGAGGCCGTGCACTGGGCGGCGATGTCACCGGCCGCGACGACGGTGAAGGCGCCGCCGCCCGGGGGTGGCCCGCCGTCCACGGTGCCGTACACCTCGGCCTCGAAGAGGGAGTAGCCGTACGCCGTGCCGCGCGCGGTGCCGTACACGCGCAGGTACCTGCCCTTGCCGGAGAGGCCGGCGAGGTCGTCGGTGCCGCCGTTGCCGGTCTTCTCCTCGGCGATCTTGGTCCAGGTCGCGCCGTCGGCGGAGACCTCGACGCGGTAGGCCTTGGCGTAGGCGGACTCCCAGGTCAGCTTGACCCGGGAGACGGTGGCGCCGGCCCCGAGGTCGACGCGGATCCACTGCGGGTCCTTGCCCTCGGCGCTGGCCCAGCGGGTCGAGGCGGCGCCGTCGAAGGCGTTGGCGGCGCCGAGCGAGGAGCTCTCCGCGGAGGAGGCGGTGGCGGGCTTGCCGCGCGAGATGAGCGGGTCGGCCGCGGCCCCCGCCCGGCCGGGCCAGGCGAGGAGGAGCCCGGCGACGAGCGCGAGCACCGCGGGCACGACGAGGAGGACGGGCCGAAGCCGACTGCCGGACGGGGGTGGTGGGGTGGAGGCGTACAGGTGCATGCCTGGACTCCTTGGCCTGGGAACGGCGAGAGCTGGACACCGGTGCGGAACGCCGCCCCCGACCGTGGAGCGAGCAGGGGGCAGCGTCACGGCGGCCGGGTCAGAGCTCTCGCTGAGCACGTCATGCCCATGACATCAGGCACCGCGCCAAGCCGCCGTCGGGAGCGTAGCGGACAGGAAAGTTTCCTACCAGTGGTTCAACACGACTGAGGGCAGGGGCGGATGGGGACCGGACGCGCGCTCCAAAGCCCCTCCGCCCACCGACCGCTTGGCACCCTCGCCGAGCACGGCCGCCCGCCCGCTCGCTCGCGGAGCCGGTCGAGGACGGCCGGGATCGGCGATGACGCGTCGGCAGACGCGGTTCACTCGCCGACGGCGCCCTCGACCTCCTCGGCGCCCTGAACCCGCTCGGCCTCCTCGGCCTCCTCGGCCCCCTCGGCCTCCTCGGCTTCCCAGCGCAGCAGGTCGCCCGGCTGACACCGGAGCACCTCGCAGAGCGCGGCGAGCGTCGCGAAGCGCACCGCCTTGGCGCGGCCGTTCTTGAGTACCGCGAGGTTGGCGGGCGTGATCCCCACGCGGTCCGCGAGCTCGCCCACGGACATCTTCCGCCTGGCCAGCATCACGTCGATGTCGACGGCGATCGGCATCAGATCACCTCGTCCAACTCGGCCTTCATCTGCGACGCTTCGACATCGCGCGCGACGGCCTGGGCGAGCAGCATCCGCAGCAAGAGCACGATGAGCGCGACCCCCAGGATGGCCAGGCCGATCCCGGCCATGATGACGGTGACGCCCGGGTCCTCCCGCTGGCCGGGCGCGTTGACGGCCGTGACCGCGAACCACAGGAGGGCGGCCGCCACGATCGCACCGATCACCGCGTCCACGTACCGGAAGGCGGCGTGGGAGAAAACGGTTCCGCGCCGCACCATCGTCACCAGCCGCCATACGGAGACCAGGGCGACCTGGGCCGACGCCATGCCCAGCATCACGATCACGCGCAGCGGGGTCAGCGGGAGCGACCCGTCCTCCGGGTCGGCGAACAACGCCCACACCATCCCCACCTGAACCAACACGGTGCCGGTGAGCACCACCGCCAGCACCGCGCGCAGCGCCCCCACCGTCAGCTTTCCCATGGCCAGCCCTTCCATCGAGTCACGATGGGAATCTATCGAATCTCGATAGCTGCGGCAAGGGCTGGGATGGAGGGCGGGCGGTGGTTCCACACCGGCGCCCCGCCACTGCGCAGCAGCTGCCGCTCGACGGGCCGGCTCTGTCCGCCGCGGCTCCGCACGGTCCCCGTACGGCCGTCTACGGTCGGGGAGATCCGACCGGCGCGACCGCCCGGCCGCGCAGCAGCTTCTTGTCCGGCTTTCCCGCGTCGGTCAGGGGCAGCGCGTCGACGAAGTCGATGCGCGCGGGCTCGTACATGGCGCCTTTCCTCTGCCGCACCATGGCGCGCAGCTCCTCCTCGCCGACGTCGCCGCCCGGCCTGCGGACGACGACCGCGTGGACCTGCTCCATGAGGTTGGCGTCGGGGACTCCGAGCACTGCGCTGTGCACGACCTGGGGATGGGAGTTCAGCACGTCTTCCAACTCCACCGTGTACACGTGACCCCCCACCACCACGATCATGTCCTTCAGCCGGTCCACGATCGTGACGTAGCCGTCCGAGTCGACGAAGCCGATGTCACCGGTGTGGAGCCAGCCGTCCCGCAGCACCTCCGCGGTGAGCTCGGGCTGCTTCCAGTAGCCCTTCATCACATACGGGGAACGTACGCAGATCTCGCCGTACTCACCTGCGGGCAGGTGCCGCCCGTCGGCATCGCACGTGACGACCTCGACGCCCTCCATGACCTTCCCGGCGGTTCGCAGCAGCTCCGGGCGGAGCGGATCGTGGTCCTGGGGGGAGAGCATGCTGATCCCGCCCGCTTCGTTCTGGCCGTAGAACTGGTTCAGTACGGGGCCGAAGCGGCGGACCGCCGCCGCGAGCCGGGTCGGGGAGGATGCGCAGCCCCCGTAGGTGAGCATGCGCAGGCTGGAGGTGTCGGTGCTGTCGACCTCGGGATGGTCCATCAACTGGTAGAGGAGCGGCGGCAGCAGGAACATGTGGGAGATGCGCTCGCGCTCGATGGCGGCGAGCACCGCGCCGGCTTCGAACCCGTCCAGCAGGACGACGGTGCCGCCGCGGAGCAGCGCGGCGTCCGCCATGAGGCCCGCAGCGTGCGCGAGGGTGGTGCACACCAGGGCCCTGACCTGCCCCTCCTCGGACCAGTCCGGTCCGATCGACACGCACTGCTCGAAGGTCGTGCAGATGGCCTTGGGGTGACCGGTGGTCCCACCGGTGTGACGGATGGTGCAGATGTCCTGCGGCTGGGCCGAACCCGTCAAGACGTCCGCGGACTCCTCGGCGGCGAGCTCCACCAGGTCAGGCCCCACGCCGGCGCCCGCGCCGAGGACCAGCACCCGTTCCAGCGGCACCCGCTGGGCCAGGTCGGCGGCGCGCGTCCCGTAAGCGGGGTCGACTATCAGCGCCCGGGTCTCGACGTCCCGGAGGATGTCGGCGTGCACGTCGGCCGAAAGGCCGGCGTAGAGGTGGTTCACGGCGCAGCCGAGCAGCCCGGCGGCGTAGCGGGCCGCGATCGTCTCGGGGAGGTTGCCGGAGAGGAGGGTGACCGTCTGGCCGCGCCTCACTCCCTGGGACCGCAGCGCCCGGGCCATGCCGTAGACGAGGCCGCGCAGTTCACCCGCGCTCACGCGCCGGCCACGGTGCACCAGGGCCTCGCGGCCCGGTTCCTTTTCCAGGGCGTCAAGAATCTCTTCCACGTGGCTGCGGAAGTGTTCGGTGGTGTCGTACATGCCAATCCCCATTGGTTGACTTGAGCAACTAGTGGGAGGGTAACGGTCGATGATCGACACGCCCAAGCCGGACGCCGACATCCAGCCAACCTCGGGCGAACGGCCCGCGCGGCCGGTCGAGCGCTCCGACGGGGGGCTCGTACCGTGCGCCCCAGCGTGCGGACAAACCAGATGTTCCGTTGATGTTTCGGGACATTAGCGCTGAGGAGTCTCGGGCAGGGATTCTGGCGATCGTTGGTTCCGCGGGAGTGGCTCACGGACCGGTCGGCAGGTCCAGGCAAGGCAAGGCAAGATCACGCGAGGAGAGTCCAGCATGCGAACGAACCGCACGTCCGCCATCGCCGCCGCCGCTCTGGCGGCCCTCGCGAGCGCGGGCACCGCGTGGGCGGCAACACCGGGCGGCGTCGGTGCGCCATCGGCCTGTCGGCCGGCCAACCACCTCGCGAAGATCACGCAGGACCAGGCCGGCTCCGGGCACCTCCACTTCCGTGTCACCCTGACCGCGCCGAAGGGGTACGCGGCGTGCAGGCTGGCCGGTTCCCCGGCCGGCGTCGCTTTCGCGCTCCACGGAACGTCGCTGGGTGTCACGGCCGGCCGCTACGGCGACCAGACCACCGACGTGACCTTCGGGCCGGGCCGGCCCGTCCACTTCGACATCCAGGTCCCCGACCAGGGCCACGGCACCCCCGCGGACGAGGTGTCCTTCACCCTCCGCGCCCCGGGCGGCGAGATCCCGGGCACCTCCGTTGCCGAGGGCCGCTTCGAGGTGGCCCCCGGCACCGCCATCGGCCCGGTCCGATCGGGAGCCTGACACCAGGGGACCCGCCGAGCGGAAACGGGCGGCGGGCCTGACGGCCAGGGCCGTCAGGCCGCCCACCTGGCTACGGTTGAGCGTCGAGCCAGCTCAGTTTGTGTCCGTAGAGCAGGCGCCGGCAGTAGTCCGTCCCCTTCGGGTCGGCAGGGTCAGGGTTCGCCGTGCAGGTCTCGGGGTCCTCCCCCGGCCGGTGTTCCGACAGGGACCACAGCCGTCCCGTGCCGCGCTCGATGTAGAGGTCCTCCGCGCCCCGGGCGGTCTTCACCACCTGGCCCTGCTGGACCAGTCGGCCGTTGCTCCATGTGAAGCGCCGCAGGTTCCCCGGCTCGTCCGTGCCCGTGGACTCGTTCACGTACAGCGTGCCGTCGTACGTCGCCGCGCCCTGGGCACCGCCCTTGGGCAGGGGCAGGTAGTTGGACCAGCCCTGCGCGCTGACGTCGGCGGAGCGGCCCTCCAGGGCCGCGACCGGGTAGGAGGCGATGCGGCCGGTGGAGGGGTGGTCGGCGTCGGGACGGCAGTACTCGCCCATGAGCAGGCGGTCGGGAACGGTGCTGCGGTCCAGCGAGATGTACGACGCCCTCGGGGCGCCGGCGGAGGCACAGGCGTAGGTGCCCTTGGGGTTGCTCTGCTGCGCCTTGAACTTCCACGCGGCGACCTGCGGCATCACGTACCGGTAGCCGAAGCTGTACCAGACGTTGTCGTGCCGGCCGACCTTGGTCTTGTCCTCCGTGTTGGCGGTGGTCTTCACCCCGTCGGTGTCCGCCCCCATGGCGTCGTGGGTGCCGGGATCGCTGTCGGGGTCCAGGTCCAGGATGTGGCGCATGTCGAAGACGCGCAGGCCGTTGCGGGTGTCCGCGACGTAGAGGTAGTTGCCGTACCAGACGATCCCGCCGGCGTGGACGCCCTTCTGAATGGGGTACTCGGACGCGTGCAGCCCGTCGAAGGAGATGTGGTCCGAGGAGTTCACGTACGTCCAGCCCAGCAGGACGTGCCGGTACTTCACCTCGGGGCTGCCGGTCGCCGGGTTGATCCGGTTCTGCACGAAGGTGATCCGGACGCCCTTCTGGTTGCAGGCGTCATTGGCCTCCACCTCGGCGCTGGTGCAGTCGCCGGTCGCCGGATCCGGGTCGTCCTCCCGGCCCGGGTCCCAGCCGTCGTACGAGGCGAACAGCTGGATGTTCTTGGCCTCGCCCCACGTCTCGTTGTCCTTGGCGTCGGAGACCCCGGTGAATCCCTGGGGTATCCACTCCTTGGAGGTGGCGTCGTCGTTCTGCAGGCAGTACTTGATGTCGGGGTCCGGTGCGGTGCCGAAAGCGTCGTCGGAGCACCACGGACGGGCGGTGCGGTTGGCGCCGGCCAGCAGGTCCTGGACTCCCGACGTGGGAAGGACGCCGCCCAGGCGGGTGACCCGCTTGGTGGTCTCGGCGTTCATGTCACCGGGCGACAGCGTGAAGTCACCGGCCGGGGCGGCGCCGCCGGGAACGATCGCGGCCAGGCCGGCGCCGTTCGGCGAAGGGCTGCTCTGGGCCGAGCGGGGCTCCTGGGCCCAGGAAGCCGGCACGTCGGGCGGAAGGTCCTCCGCCTGGGCCGGTGCTGCGAGGCCGGTGAACACGAGCACGGCGGCGGCAGCCGCCGTGCTCCATGCGCGACGTGGTCGGCTTGTGTGCATGTGGGTCTTCTCCGTTACTGCGGGACAAGCAAGTTGAACGGAGGGTTCCAGAACACAGATGCGAAGCGCAAGCTTGATCACTTCACAACGGCCGTGACTCTCATGGGAGTTAGAGGCGCCTTGTCACGGCCCACAGAGCCCGGTCCCACGACCCACGGCCCACAACTCCCTAGCCTTCCGCGTGAATCGTGTCGAGCAGTTCGTCAGCCCAGGCGGCGCTGTAGTCGTCCAGTCGCGGGAGGCCGCCCTCGTAGGGCGAGCCCGTCCACGTGAACGTGGCGCCGGGGTTGTGCGCGGCGTATCCGCCCTCGGCGAAGAGGTGCGGGCTGCCCTGGATCTGCGGCCCCTCGGCGGTCCGCCACTGCTCGTAGACCTCGGCGCGTCCGCTGCCCCGGGCCAAAGCCCCGGCCAGCGCCTTGGCGTCGACGTGCTCGCACTGCTCGGCGATGTCCAGGATCACCGCGTGGACGCTGATGCACTTGCTGTCGGCGTAGAACGCCCGGCGCAGTGCCTCGTCCAGCTCGTCGCTGCCCCGCAGCCCGCC
Organism: Streptomyces sp. WM6372; assembly: GCF_001279655.1. Lineage (NCBI taxonomy): Bacteria > Bacillati > Actinomycetota > Actinomycetes > Kitasatosporales > Streptomycetaceae > Streptomyces > Streptomyces sp. WM6372. The sequence goes on from NZ_LGDB01000015.1 coordinate 8,430, forward strand.
TATCTCGGGGTCCTTCGCGGCCTGGATGGCTTCGAGGCCCGGCAGGGTCGTCACCGGGTAGGCGTGCGCCGGTCCGTCCCACATCCGCCAGCCGAGCTCGGGCAGACGGGCGGCGATCGCCATGATCTCCGGGTCCACGATGAACTTCGGAGTGGGCTCGCGGTTGAACAGCTCCAGCGGGAAGGCCCGGTGGTCGATGAGCAGCGGTTGGGACCGGCGCCGGGCTGCGGCGCGCAGAGTGTGCAGGGCGAGGGTCGCCCAGGGGCAGCCGATGTCCGACCAGACGGTCACCGTCGGGCTGTCAGTTCGTGTCACCATGTCAGATCCTCCTGCGGTGGGACTCATGTGCCCGGCGGCGGGCGCCGGCCGGGCACACATCGGTCAGAGCTCGACGCGTACGCCATAGTCGGTGACCCAGGTGTTGAACTCGATGAGCCGCTCCAGCACGGCGCGGGCGCTCCAGGGGCCGCCGACCGCGTAGGAGCCGACCGGCCGGTCGAGCAGTTTGCGGATGTCCGCCTCCGAGACCAGCTGGAACACCGGGGCGCCCTCGACGAGGATGCCTTCGACCTTCTCGCGCAGGGCGATCTCGTACCTGCGGTCCTGGGTGGAGGGATACGGGTTCTTCTTGCGGTCGAGCACCGTGTCGGGCAGGACTCCGCGCATCGCCGCGCGCAGCAGGCTCTTCTCCCGGCCGTCGAAGCTCTTCATCGCCCAGGGGGTGTTGTAGACGTACTCGACGAGGCGGTGGTCGGTGAAGGGAACGCGCACCTCCAGGCTGGCCGCCATGCTCATGCGGTCCTTGCGGTCCAGCAGGAAGTTCTCCCAGCGGGTGAGGTTGAGGTACGTCCGCTCGCGCATCCGCTCCTCGAAGCCGCTCTCGCCCTCCAGCCGGGGCACCTCCTCCAGGGCCTGGGTGTAGCGGTCCTTCACGTACTCGGTGAGCCCGAGCCGGTCCCACAGGCCTACGTCGCGCAGCGCGCCGATGCCGCCGAGCTTCTCGAAGGGGTGGTGCCAGGGGAAGCTGTCCAGCTCGACGGCTTCCTTGTCGTGGAACCAGGTGTAGCCGCCGAAGAGTTCGTCCGCCGCCTCGCCGGAGAGCGCTACGGTCATCCGCTCCTTCAGCGCACGGCACAGGATGAGCAGCGAGAACTCCATGTCGCCGGTGGAGACCGGCAGGTCCTGGGCGCGCAGTACGGTGCTCCGCACCTCGGGGTCGAGGATGTCCTCGTTGTCGAGCTCGACGATGATGTGCTCGGCGCCGACGCGCTGCGCGACCTCGACCGCGAAGGGGGTGTCCGGGTCGGCCCACTGCATGTTGGTCTCGAAGCGGTTGTCGTGGCCGGTGAAGTCCACGGAGAAGGCGCGGAGGGGCTGTTCGACACCCTGTTTGGCGAGGGCCTTGGCGGCGAGCGCGGTCACGGCGCTGGAGTCGAGGCCTCCGGAGAGCAGCGTGCCGACGGTGACGTCCGCGACGAGCTGGCGCTCCACGATGTCCTCGAGCAGATCGCGGACGTTGGCGATCGTCGTGTCGAGGTCGTCGGTGTGCGGCGCGGCCTTGAGCTCCCAGTACTTCGAGACGCTGTGCCCGTCGCGGGTGAAGCGCACGGTCGTGGCGGGAACGACCTCGTGCATGCCTCGGAAGACCGCGTGCCCGGGGGTCTTGACGATGCTGAAGATCTCCTTCAGCCCCTCGGGGTCGACCACGGCCTCGGCGTCCTGGTGGGCCAGGATCGCCTTCGGCTCGGAGCCGAAGAGCACGCCGTCGGCGGTCGGGTAGTAGTAGAGCGGCTTGACGCCCATCCGGTCGCGGATGAGGAGCAGTTCCTCGGTACGCGGGTCCCAGATCGCGAAGGCGTAGATGCCGTTGAGGCGCTCCGCGAAGCCGGCGCCCCACTCCAGGTAGGAGCGCAGGACGACCTCGGTGTCGCTGGACGTACGGAACTCGTGGCCGAGTCCGCTCAGTTCCTCGCGCAGCTCCCGGAAGTTGTAGACCTCGCCGGTGTAGGTGATGACCGGCTGCGTGTCGTCGTTCTCGACGGCGGCCATGGGCTGCCGGCCGCCCTCCAGGTCGATGATCGCCAGACGGCGGTGCCCGAGGATCGCACGGGGCGAGGTCCACAGCCCACCCGCATCCGGGCCGCGGCACTCCATGGTGTCCGTCATGGCCGACGCGATTTCCGAGTGCGCCGTCAGATCGCGCTGAAAGCTGACCCATCCGGCAAGGCCGCACATAGGTGATCGGTTCCTCTCGACAAGGGGGGATGACCAGACGACCAGGTGACCAGGTGTCCTTGGCCGGCTCCCCCAGAGTGTTGAGCGGCCCGAAACCCCGGTCCACCGGAGCGGGTTCACTTTGTCAGGTGACCGTGACGTCCCGAGGTCGCAGGGGCAGGGGCAGGGGAACCGGGTCCGCCGACCTGACACAGGGATCCCCCGTCGATTGCCGCCCGCCCGTGCGAGGGCGCACATTCCATGGGGTGACACCCACGTCTCTCGACACCGATCGCCCGGCCGCAAGGCATCCCCTACGCGCGCCCAGGCGCCCGCCTCCCCTCCTGGTGACCGCCGGCTACGAGTTCGTGCTCACCACCGGCATGCTGTTCACCGTGGTCACGGCCGCCCGCTGGATGGCGGGCCCCGGCTCCCCCTTCTCCGGCCTGGTGCCGACCCCGCGCGGCCAGCTGGTGGTGATGGGGCTGCTGGTCGGCGCCGTCGTCACCGCCGTGCTCGGGCCCTCCATGCGCCGGGAGACCGCCGGTCATCTCAATCCCGCGGTCAGTATCGGACTGTGGCTGCTGCGCGTCTTCCCCGGTAAAGCGGTACTGCCCTTCGTCGTGGCGCAGCTGGCCGGCTCCGTGTGCGGGGTCGCGCTGGCGCGGCTCGCCTGGGGCGACGCGGCCGCGGCGGTCGGCGACGCCGCCCTGGCCCCCGGGCCCGGCTGGGGCGCCGGAGGCGTGTTCCTGGCCGAGGCGGGATCCATGGCCGTGATCATGCTGATCGTGGCCTGCTTCGGGACCCGTCCAGCGCTGCTGCGCCATCTGCCGCCCGTCATCGGCACCTGTGTCGCGGCCGTCATCATCTTCCTCGGGCCGCTCTCCGGCGGCGGCGGGAACCCGGCGCGCCAGCTCGGACCGGCCCTCGTCTCCGGCACGACCGGCCTGCTGTGGGTCTACCTGCTCGCACCCGTCGCCGGATCGGTCGTCGCGGGCGCGGTGTCGGCGCTGGTGCGCCGGCGCCGACACCGATGAACCCGTCGGGGCGCCACCGGTGAATCCACTGGGGCGGCTCCCGGTCCTGGACCGGGGGCCGCCCCTCTGCTCTGCCGGGGGTGGGGCAGGGTCAGCAGAGGTCCGTCCCGTGGAGCCACGCGACCCTGTCGTACATGTCGTGGGCCGAAAGACCCGTCAGCAGCGCGTTGCGCTCGCGCGCCGCGTCGCCCACCGGGTGGTACAGCCGCCGGCCAATCTCACGGGCGACCAGCTGGGTCCGGGCCGTACGCTCCCGGCGCGCCGCGCTGTACTTCTCCAGCCGCTGCACGACGGTGTCCTCGCAGCAGTCCAGCGACTCGGCGAGGACCACCGCGTCCTCCAGCGCCTGACAGGCACCCTGGGCCGCGTACTGCAGCATCGGGTGCGCCGCGTCGCCGAGCAGTGCCACACGCCCCTCGGTCCACACGTCGACCGGATCGCGGTCGCACAGCACCCATGCCTTCCAGTCCCGGCCGAGCTCCAGCAGCCGCCGCGCCGTCTCGCCCAGCTCCGGGAACTCCTTCAGCACGTGGTCGCGTTCGGTCGGCTGCCCGACGAGGGCCACGTGCGCGCCGTTGTCCCGGGTCGCGGCCAGGTTCAGGAACGCGCCGCCGCCGATCGGATAGTGGACGAAGTGCCACTTGGGGCCCGCCCAGAGGGTCACGGTGTTCCACCGCAGCTCCTCGGGCACCTGCTCCACCGGAACCACCGAGCGGTAGATCGTGTGCCCGGAGACCCTCGGGGCCCCGTCGCCGACCAGTTGACGCCGTACCTCCGAGCGGATGCCGTCGGCCCCGATCAGCGCCGCGCCGCTGAGCCGCTCGCCGCTGCCCAGGACGGCGGTCACCTCACTAGAGCCCTGGCCGCGCTGCTCGTACCCCACCACCTGGCTACCGCCGCGCAGTTCGATCATCGGGTGGCTGCGGCACCCTTCGAGCAGCGGCTCGTACACGTCGGAGCGCTGCACGACCGCGTACGGGTTGCCGAAACGCGTGCGGTAGTCGCCGGTCAGCGGCATCGCGGCGATCCGCTCGTCCGTGGTGCCGTCCATGAGCCGCAGTTCGTCGATGTAGACCGCCCGGTCGCGGACCTGTGCGCCCACGCCGAGCAGGTCGAGCGCGTGGAAGGCGTTGGGGCCGAGCTGGATGCCGGCGCCGAGTTCGGTGAACGTCTCCCTGCGCTCCAGAACGGTCACCCGGTGGCCGCGGCCCGCGAGGCCGAGCGCCGCGGCGAGTCCGCCGATGCCTCCCCCGGCGATGAGTATGTTCGCCATCTGTGGTTCACATCCCTTGTGTTGTCGTAGATTCGAGGAAGAGTCGGCGGAGTTCGCCGTGAACGCCGCGCAAGGGCGACGAAGCCGGGGAAGGCCTTGGCGACGCGGGACGGGTCGTCGGGCGTGATGCCTGCGGCGCGCAGTCCGGGGATGTGCCTGATCCCGTACGTCGGGATGCGGGCGCCGGCGGGCGGCGCGATGGCCGAGGAAGCCGTGAACGGGTCCGATGCGTCACCCATGTCGATGTCGAACCGCCGGCGAGGCTGCCGCCGCCACGACCGGTGACGGTGCGCCCCGTCACCGCGGACGCAGCGGGCGGGTCCGCGCCCCGTACCGGTGATCTCCCAGGCCTCGTCGGTTGCCGGGGTCCCGATGCCCGCGGCGGGTGGGCGCGGTACGGAAGACGAGGGCGTCGTCGCTGACCAGCGGTGCTCGCGGCCGGGTCACCCATCGGCCGCGGCGGCCGGCCGCTGGGCCAGGTCGGTCTCGCTCCGGGAACCGGGGACACGCGCGGCCGGCGCGGCCGCGGACGTCGTCATGCCCGGCCCCCGGCCCGGGCGGCACTGGCGCGGGTCGCCGTCGCGACGCGCTCGGCCGTCGGACCGTGCTGCTCGTGGAGCGCCCGGTACGGAGCCGAGGCGTCGCGGGCGATGCGCACCTCGCTGCCGGTGGCGAGCGGGACCGCGTCGTCGTGGAGGACGACCGGGTTGCCTTCGAACAGACGGCGCTCACGGCGCGCGGCCGACCCCACGCCCACGGCACGGCCGAGGCCCTGGCCGAGCCGGGCCGTCCTCAGCGCCTTGATGTCGTCGAGCTCCAGGCCGTAGCCGGAGCGGTCCGGCCCGCTCCGTTCGAAGCGTCCGGTCGCACTCCTCGGTGGGGTCCTCACGGTTCTGCTCAGGGCTCCTTGACTGATGTTCGGAACGGGGGAAGCTCCCGGGGTCACCCTGCAATGACCTGACCTGGCGGGCGCAGGATGCCGGGAGCACTTCGTCAGGTGCCCCGGACCGCGTCACCCACCCCGCCTGATCCCCACGGGGCGCGGCACGCCCCCGCGACTTGGCTCCCCCGACGAGCCGCGGACACGTGCGAACCGGTCAGAGGGCGGTGTCCGTCTCCTCGGCCAGCGTCCGCAGGAGCCGGTCCTGGAACGCCTCGTCGTGGACGGCAGGGTGCGGCTCCCGCCCCCGGCTGGGGTAACAGTACCCCCCCCCCCTCTGGGCCCCGGGAGCCTCGGCCACCGCGAACCCCCCCCC
>NZ_LGDB01000016.1:0-13948 GCF_001279655.1 Streptomyces sp. WM6372
ATCGACCGGTCGACGCCCGTGCTCCCGACCTGCAGGGGCGGCATGTACGACGGGCAGACAGTCGACTAAACCCCACCAGGCCCTGACTCCCCGGCCCGCGTGCCGGGCGGCCACAGGCAAGGGCCCCTGACACAACCGTGCCCGGGGCCCTCTGCCCGTTCCATTCCAGCCCAGCCCAGGTGTACTCGGTTCTCGCACCGGCTAGCTACGGCAGGCCCGGCGGCGCGTCCTGCCGGTTCCCTCACACCCCACCCTGCCCGGGGCGCGCGGGCGCGCATCACGGGTCGATAATCACCTGGAACGGCTCGCCCTCATAGATGCGGTCGGAGAGCACCGCGTTGCCGTACTCGGTACCGGCCAACTCGTTGTCGTCCTCGTTGACGTGGGCGCGGATGCAGGGCGCGTTGGGCGGGGTGCCCCGGTCGACCTGAACGTTCGCGACATCCCACACGCCGCCGACTTCGCGGGGGGTGATGTCGATGCACTGTTGACCGGGGTTGCCGCCTTGCGTGGTCTTGGCGAAGGGGTATTCGTCGCAGGAGTCCTTGGGGATGCCGGTGGCGCCATGGGGGAAGGCATAGGGCGCGCGGTCGCAGGTCAGGGCGCGCCGGTTTTTGGCCTTGGGGTCCAGGGGGTCGACGTACCACCGGTTGAGCAGGTTTCCGGGGGTACCTGGGTGACTCAGGAGGTGTATCTGCGCCCATTCGTAGGCGATGGCCGCTCCCTTGTATTTCGACCGGTGGAAGGTGACGTTGGCGGTGTGCCCGTTGACGATGCACCCGGCCCACTGGCCGACCTTGTCGTCACAGCGCACCGTGGGGCCGAACCAGTTGAGGCTGGTGTTGCGGTGTACGCCGGTGCCGGTGGTGGTCTTGATGGTGCCGTTGATGTGGTAGTAGATGTTGATCATGGTGTCGAAGCCCTTGCCGACTGACGAGCTGTAGCTGAGCTGGCCGTCCTCCCGGGCCTGGCCGGCCTTCAGCTGTACCGGGTTGCCGCCCCAGGCCAGTGGGCCCGCCGTGCACTGGCCGCTGCACGTGGAGCTCAACTGGAGCGTCACGTAGGCGATGTTGGGGGTCATGCTAAGGGTATAGACCCTGACTTCCTCCGCCCATGCCGCCTTGGGCAGGGAGTTCATGGCCGCTGCGGCAAGGACCAGGACCTGAGCGTGGCCGTTGGCCTTGTTGTCCTCGCCGATGGTGACGTATTCGGCCAGGTACTTCGTGCAGTACGCGGTGCGGATGGAGGGGATGTCCCCCTGGTCGTCCTTGAGGCACTGGTCGGCCCCGGGGTTGTTCCCGGCGCGGGCGCGGGCCGGTGCGGCGGCGACGGCGGAGGCGGGCGCGGGGCCCAGTTTGATACAGGTCCAGGCCGTGCCCTGGCGCAGGAGTTCGGGGTCGGTTGGGGTGCAGGTGCCGTGGCCCTGGGGGGCCGTGCGGCTCGTGGGCAGTGCGGCGGCGGGCTCCGCGCCGACGGCGCACAGCGCTGCGGTGAGGGCGAGCGAGGCTATCGCCGCCAGGCCACGTTTGAGGTGTTTCAACAGGGTCCCTTCCCTTCGGTGCCCCCTCTTTTTGCGGGCACACCGGAGGAATGAAACCGGGCAACTCCCCTTCTGCCAACCGGGGAACAGGCACTTCTTGATCGCATTTGGCCGGTTGTGCTGTCGCCCGACCGCCCCCGGCGGCAATATTTTTTCACTCACACCTCACAGACGACACACAGGGGGACACCAGACGATGCGCCGCACCACAACCTGCCTGGGCAGAGGGCTCGGAGCGCTCATAGCCACCGCGACGGCCGCCGTGGGCCTGGCCGCCACCCCGGCCACCGCCCAACCCGCCGCCCCCGCTGCGGCTCCCGGCGCGGTCAAGGCCGGGGACACCTGTACCGCAGCCGATCTCGGTACCCGCCACCCGGTCATCAAGACCACCGAAGTCACACCGACGATTACCCACTTCAAGGGCTGGTACGTCACCCCCGGCTCGACCGGCAGCCAGAGCGTCACCACCAACACCCAGACCACCATCTCGGTCTCCGTCGGCCTCAACGGCACCGTTCAGGGCAGCTTCGCCGTTGAAGCCCTCGGCAGCGTCGGGGCGAGCCTGGGCCTGAACGTCCAGGTCAGCTACTCCTCCACCAGCAGCGAGTCAAACTCCGTCAACTGGAACTTCAACGATCCCGGCTACTACGGCCTGTACAAGGGGACCAAGAAGGTCACCGGCACCTACGGCAGCCTCAACTGCAACCGCTCGGATGCGGGCGGCCTGAAGTGGGTTGAGGGTCCCGACACCGGGTCCTACACCACCTACACCACCCTCGAAGAAGGCGCGGTGCGCTGCGAGGACAAGGTCCCCGCCAACAGCATCATGGCCAAGGCCCAGGGCCTGTTGGACTGCGGCTCGCCCGCCGCCAGCGCGAAGCACCCGGCCGGCCCCGTCCCCTCGACCAAGGCCGACCAGGCCAAGCGCGACGCCGACAACGCCGCCACAGCCGCCCAGAGCATGAAGGCCACCCAGACCGCCAAGCCCGTCACGCAGGCTGCCCTGAACTGCCAACCCGCCGTCTACCGGATCCACGTTCCCGGCAAGCCCCTGAACTGGAGCGCACCGGTCCTGGCCAACGATGGCATCCGGCTGCGCGAATCCAACTGGACCAGCGCCCACCTGGACAACTGGCGGCTGTGCAACGTGACGGAGCGCAACGGGGTCATCGAGGCGTCCCTGTGGAACTGGGGCAACGGCGGATGCGCGACCATCCCGGCCAACATCGCCAACCAGGAGCAGGCCTACCTCACGACGGCCACCTGCGGGGAGGACGACCTCCAGCGGTTCTACATCTATCGCGACGTACCCGGCAGCTCGAAGATCGGTCTGCAGAACAAGTACACCGGCTCCATGATGGGCCACGACCGGTACGCGGACGGGGAGTTGATCCGCCAGTACTCCAGCGGCCGCCAGGAGGGCACGGGTACGTACACCCTGGTCGGAGTCTGACAGCCCCCACCCCGTGAGCGCGGCCCCGCACGTGAACCCCCGGCCTCCCGGTTCCGTGCGGGGCCTTCCGCGTCTCAACCCCGAGCCCAGCCTCGGGGACCGGTGCCCGCGGCCGAACGTCCCCTGCCGCATGCGGCGAACCCCCGCCAGAGTGGTGCGCGCTTCAACCCGACGACAGAGACGAGGTCAACTCATACGTATACGAGACCGGTTGATGGTGGACAACGAGTTCTCAAGGAGCGCGAGCGCGACCCCCTGACGATCAGGCTTCTCGCACCTGATCGTCAGGGGCCGCGCTCGCGCTCGCTCCTCCCTCATGGGCTCGTGCCGCGGTCGTCTTCGCCGCCCTCGGTCAGAACTTCCGCTGGAGGTACTGAGGATTTCAGGGTGGGATCGGTGGGTTGATGGTCAAACCTGTGGCGGTGAGGCAGCCGTCGACCAGGTGGGGCCAGAGTTGGATTCTGCGTAACTCGCGGCGGAGTGTGCGGTCGAGGTCGTCGGGTGTGTGGAAGGCGGTGTTGGCCATCGCCCTGCGTACCAGTGACCAGACAGCCTCGACGGGGTTCACGTCGGGTGCATAGGGCGGGAGGCGGATGGTGGTGAGCCAGTCGTGCTCGGCCTCGTACCGTTTCAGCCCGGCGGCCAGATGGATGTTGAGATTGTCCCAGACCACCACGATCGGGCCGTCGAGCTGGATGCGTGCGCGGACCAGGAGGTCGCGGTAGTCCTGCCAGGAGAAGCTCTTGCGGGCGCCCTTGAGCAGGAGATGGGTACGGGGCCGGTGGATGAGGCGGCTCTTCTCCCCGGGTTTGTAGCAGCACAGGGCGGCGACCGAGGTCCGGCGGCGGGACCTGCCACCCCAGTTAGCTGTAGTCGTATGTACGAGTGGGGCTTCCGGGTGGTCGGGGGCCGAGGGCAGGGTACTGCCGGCCCCTGCCGGGCTTGCGTCATATGCCTGCGCCCCCCGAAAGGAATTCTCGGGAGGCGCAGGCATATCTAGGTTCAGGCTGGCACTCGAACCATCAGCTCCAGTTGCAATTATGCTTGCGGACCTCGAACGGGTCGGTCGCCTTCTTCATGCCGATGCTCGGCCGCTCCGACTCCAGGTCCCAGGTGGGGCCGGTGTTCCAGTCGCCGGGCGCGCGCTCCTCCGCCCACGCGGCGTGACAGGCGAACTGCTCATACAGCGACTGGTGCTCTACCTGGTCGATGTCCTTCGGATACGGGGCCATGGACCACACCTGGTCCCACGCGCCGCGGAAGTTGGTGCGAGCGTTAACGAACCCGTTCCTAGTGGGGATGGCGCGGACCTTCACGTGATCCGTGCCGACATAGGTCTCGACCCGTGTCTCCTTGAACCAGTCGGTACCGGCCGCGCCGGAGTAGCCGACGCACTCCTGCTTACACCACCACGTTTCGTCGTCTTTGCCCGGACTCCAGAAAAGGGTCAGGCCGTCCTTGGAGAAGCCTTGCGTCATCGACTGGTACGGCTCCTCCCATCCCTCATCCGACGTCGGATATCCGAACACACCGTCCTCCCATCCGTAGGAGGCCCACAGTTCACCGATACGCCCCCACACAGGGTGCGCCCCGTTCGACAGCGTCGGATGCCAGTAGACGGTGCCGCCCTGGAACTGCTGCCGCTTGCCGGCGCCGTCGGGGTTGGTGCGTTCATCCTCGACCGGGTAGCCGAGCTTCCCGCCCTCGTAGCCGAGCGCGCCCCACTTGCCGCCGATCGTGCCCCATACGGGGTGCGCGTTGCTGGCGGCGGACCAGTAGATGGTGCCGCCCGCGAACTCCTGTCGCTTGCCAACGCCGTCGGGGTTGTCCAGCTCGATGCCGGTCGGACAGCCGAGCGGCCCTGTCTCGCCACGCAGCTCGGTGTACTTGACGAGGATCGCTCCGCCGACCTGCTTGCCGCAGACGTCGTCCGCGGCCGCCGGAGACGCCTGAACAGTAAGGGCTGCGAGGGAGGCAAGGGCGACGACCACGCCCTTGAACAGGCTGGCCTTTCGCCGTAACGGTCGAGTCGACACTTCCACGAGCGGTCCTCTCAGTAGTCGGTCATGGGTGGCGGACCGTACAAGCGGTGCCGCCCTGGGACGACGGCGCCTGCTCGGCCTCCAGGGCCCGGCCTTCTTGCGGACCAGGCCCCAGTGGTGCTTGGAGGTCCGCTCCGCCCGGGACACCGGCAGCGTGCCCTCCGGCAGCTCCACCAGCTGGCGGACGAACTCCGCCACCTGCTCGGGGACCTCCTCCAGCGCCGGGAAACAGCCCATGCGCTGGTACGACTTCAACATCAGCAGCAGGGCCAGCAGGTGCTCATCACCGTCCGTGGCATCGGCCGCCCACTGATGCTCATCGCGAGTCGGCGAGAAGAACAGATGCAGCTCATGCGCGGTGATCAGCCGCTTGAACCGCGGATACGCGGTCCGCTCGATCGAGGTCACAATCCCCGCCCACGCCCAGACGACAACAACATCAACACCAACGACACAGAGCCGAACGGGTGACGGGACGGAGGCGCTCAGGGCTTCAAGATCAACCCATTGCCCCTTTGACCCGTATCTCGGTCAGACCCCGACTACGGTTTGCGGCCCCGGGCGGCCCGAACGGGCTCGCATCGCATCGCCACGGCAATCTGCGTGCCCTTCCCGCCCCGGCCTTCGCATCCTGACCCTGCCCTCGGCGCCAAAACTCGGTCCGATCCTCCTACCGACGCCAATCGCATCGGACGCGAATAGGCGACCGGGGTCCCGGAACTCGCCGATCTCCGGCCGTTGCCGGCCCTACCAGGGACGTTGCACCTGGCTGCGCATGGATGACCGTAGCGACTGCGGCGGCCTGGCGCAGGCTCCTTCACTCCATTGAGCGACTGAGCTGGGCAAACGCCACCGGCTCGCATCAGATGCGAAAAACTCGCGTCCAATGCGATCGACGGAGAGTGATGGCGAGCCTCGCACCGGCGTCTGCTCGCCTGCACCTGGTCGACGGGCACCGATGCTGCGGCCGGACGAGCAGGTCTTCGAGGCAATGCTCCGGGGCTGGCGCAACCGCCCCGCGGCAGCACACGGTCCGCACCACATCCCCCGGCCCCGACCCTGCGACGGCCACCCGCCGGCCGGACCACAGCGCGGCGGCCGGCACCACGTCAGCCACTAAACCTGCCGTCAGGCCTCGGAAACCGCGCGCCGCTTCCTCGCCGTCTCCTTCACCAGCACCTGTAGTTCCCCGCTTTCAAACATTTCCACGATAATGTCGGCGCCGCCGACGAGTTCCCCATCTACCCACAATTGGGGGAACGTCGGCCAGTTACCGATCTCCGGCAACTCCTTCTGGATGTCGGGGTTGTGCGTCACGTTTACGTGCACGAAGCGCTCCCCGCACCCCATGAGCGCCGACACCGCCTTCATGGAGTGGTCGTTGCTCGGCGCCGCAGGCGTGCCTTCCATGTACAGCAGAATCGCATTGTTCGCGATCTGATCCTTAATCGCTTCGATCGTCTTATCTGCCATGGCCGCCTCTTTCACCTCTTCTGCGCCCATGCCGGGCACGATACGCCTCGATCCTAGGGACTCGTGCGTCCAGTTGGCTGGGTGACAGGCCCTTCGCCTGGTGTCTGGCCAGGCTGATCCGACGTCTCCGTCTTTCATGCCCGTTACAAGCCCCGGAGGGCCATTTCGTCATGTCCGAGAACACAGCCGACCTCGGCACCGCCACACCGACCGGGGGCCAGCCGGCCACCGCGCCGAGCCCCGCCCCGAGCGCTCCTCCGGCGTCGGCCGCGGGCGCCGAACAGCAGCTTGCCGAGGCGACCACCCGCGCCAAGCCGGCCGCAGCCGAGCGCGACGAGCTGCGCTCCACCCTCGATACCGTGACCAAGGCGCCCAACCCCAAAGGGGGTGAGGCCGAGCAGGAGTCGGCCAAGCTCGCTTCCGCGGTTCCGGCGATGATGCCACTGCCCGGCCGAGTGCGACGGACAACATGGTTTTGCCGACTCCTTGAAGGGGCGGCCAGGCACCCCCGACACTGTCGTCATGTGGAGGCGCGCTCAGGCGATCGGGGACAAGGACGTCGCACGTGAGATGCGAAGGGTTTTCAGACGCATCCTCCCGGACAGCCGCCATGACCCTGCCGCGGTCGCCAAGGCGTACGGGCAACTCATGTACAAGCCGTCAGCGTGGGGGCACACCGAGATCAGAGGTGAAAGGAAGTTCATCGAAAAATGCTTCAACGTGGGGCTGAGAGACGAGAGTTGTGAATTCGAGCAGCTCACGAAACGTGCCGTTCTGGTTTCGGACAGCTTATTGCTGTCCCACGGACCGGACGCCCCTTATCGCCACCTCGGGGAAGATCGCAGAACAGACGTCGATGTCGACGACAATATGCAGCCGAGAGGGAGTGACTCCAGAACCACCCACTACGGGATTCACTGCCCCGATCTGGCCGCACTGGGAACCTGGCTCCTTGAAGCCGAGCCGCTGATCAAGTCGGGGCTGGCCTGGTACCTTCCGAGCTACTCCACGCGTACGGAATTTGTATCGTCACGTGCATCGGCGGCGACCCATAGACGCTCCTACCCGATAAGCCAGGTCGCCGCGGTCGACTACATCATCAGGGGTGGAAGGGTGATCGATTCATCGGAGTCCAATCCGGTGAAAGACCGCCTGGTGCGCCCCGTACTCCAGATCGATCTGCCCTTCATCGAAGGCGTCACCCTGAGCGACTTCAGCAAGATCACGGTCGATGAATTCGATTCGTACAGCGGATTTCGCGGGTTCTTGCGCACGAGCTTCCTGTCCATGGACGAGGCGCTTAACGCGGAACAGTCCCAGGTCGAACTGGCGAAGCTGCGCCTGGAAATCGAAGACCAGGTGAGTGCGATGCAGACCGAGCTCCGTGCGGCCAAGAGGAAGAGGTCGCTGGGGGTGGTCGGCGCCACTGTCGCCTCCACGGCCGCCCTGCTCGTCGCCGTGGAGGGATCGGTGATGGAGCGAGTGCTCACGACCCTTGGACTGACCACGGCCGGAACCTTCTGGGGGGCGATCAAGGACAGGGTCGAGAACGGCCCCCGCGCGATCCAGAGCGGGAAGTGGTACTACGTCTGGATCCTCGCCCAGAAGAGCAGGGCTCTGTAACGCAGCAGGGCCGGAGGAGGCCCGTCAGGAGTTTGGCAACGGGCCGCGAGAGGCCCCCGTCCAGGCGACCAGGTTCCGGAAGGCCAGTGACTCCTTCTCCCCGTCGAAGCTGTCGACCCGGTCGAACCGGGTCGAAGCGGCCCACCCGCCGATGGTCAGCGGCCCGGTGCGCTGGGGGACCAGTGGCCTGTAGTCGCTGGCCGACCCCGGGCGGCGGCTACAGGCGGCCGCCCGGGGCGTGCGGCAGGCGCTGCGCTGCAAGCGCCGACGGCGGCGCAGCGATGGCCAGCCAGGGCAGACGTGCTGTGACGTCCTTAGAGGCCGCCGACCTTGATGGGGAGCTTTTCGATGACGGCGAGCACCTTGTCCGGGTCGGCCTCTGCGTCGACCAGTTCGACCGGCTTCTCCAGCCTGAAGAGGTCGCCCCGGGGCGGGAACTGGGTCAGATCTCCGAGGCAGACCATCGGCTCCTTGGTGGTCAGAACCATCGTTTCGCTCCCGGGCTGTTCGATGGTCATCGTGAAGCTCGTGACCTCGCGAAACTCGTACCTGGGCGGGAACTGCTGAGTCAGGCGCAGGATGGTCTTCGGGTCAACATCGATGTCGTTCTGTTCGAAGGTGATGGTGCCCTCGCTCGTCCCGTCCTCTCCCTGCAGCTGGGCCGTCATCTTGTGTCCTACGATCCGCATGCGGACGGAGTTCACAGGGTCATTGGGGTTGACGTCGACGCGGTACTTGATGCCGCCGCGGAAGTCGACGGTGACGGGGACGTCCTTGATCCGGAGCGGGGTGTTGACGGCGAGGCTGGAGCAGGGGATCTCGGCGCCGATCGGCGGAAGTCCAGCAGGCATAACGCCAGGGTCCTCACGTGAGAAGGGGACTTACTTACGCAGGCCATCCAAAGGGCCAGTCCGCTCCCCTCCTACCAATCACCCCTTCGTGGGCGGGTCCCTACGACCCCACTGCCCCCGGCCGGCCGGAGGAATGCGTCATCGGGATCCGGCGGGGCATCCATGGTCTGCACATCGGCGTTCGGCGAAGCGCAGGAGGAACTTGAGGAGTGAGAAGGGAGCAACACCGCTGTTGCAGGCGCCGATAATCGCACCAGCTCCTTACCCACGTGCCGCACTTGCCTGACGAACCTGCGCGGAAGGCTCTCCCCGTGCTGCCCCGCTACTACTCGCCCCGTAGGAACGCTCTGGTGCACGCACCCAGGCCGCGCGATCCTGAAGGCGTGGCCCGAAGTCCGCTTCTGCGCGTCCTGCGGCGCCAGGCTCCCGCTCCACGCATCGACCCGGCGCCGGTACTGCGACGGCGCGTGCCGGGCGCAGGGGTACCGCGATCGGCGGACCAGCGACCGGATCATGTCGGCCGCCATGGTGCTCGCCGAGGCCGAGGCGATCGGCGACACCCGCATGATCAAACTGCTGACCTGCCCGGAATGCGGGTTCATGACCTTCGCCGGCAGCTCCCGCAGATCAGACGCGATCTACTGCTCGGATCGCTGCCGCTCACGCGCCACACGCCGCCGAGTGGCACGGCGGGCACGCTCGGCAGCGTGACGTCCAGCCGTGACGAAACGGTCCGTCGACTGCAGGGGCAGCGCCGCTGCCGCCCGTACCCCTGCCACCCCGGCCGCAGGCCGGGGAGTTGCCATCCGGCCTTGCCATTGGCTCCGTCACCTCCGTCGGCAAGGGTGGCACCGGTGATCTTGACGGTGCCCGTGTTCGCTCTGGCGCCCTTCCCGCCGGTTCCGGCAGTGCCGGGCTGGTCCTTGCGGGAATTCCCCCGTGGCCGGCCTTGCCGCCGTTTCCGCCGCGGCCGCCCGCGCCGCCCATGATGGCGGCCTTCGTCGCCGGGCCCTGGACAGTGCCCGCGTCGCCGACACCACCGTTGCCGCCACGTTGGTTCCACCACCCGCATGCCCGTTGGACTCGCGGCCCCCGAGGCCCGAGCCGCCCGCCCCACCCAGCACAAGGCCGAACCCCCCGCGCCAAAGACCGCACACCCCGCCCCGGCAGACGCGCACCGTGCGCTGTGCGACGGCGAGGCGGCCGCCCGCCAGGACCCGGTCCCCGACGCGTGGACGGCACCACCGGCACCCGCACCGCCTGATACAGAAGGCCGTACGGATCGCGTCGACCTGGTGACTCACATACCGCCATGCCGGTTGATCGTTACGCGATGCGGGCAGCCAGTCGCCGCCAACGATCACTTCCAAGGGAGTTCCCATCACGTTAAAGACCGGTACCAGGGTCAAGCTGACCCACGACGTGAAGATCACCGCGCAGTCCGCAATCACGGCCGCCGACCACTACGGGGTCGACTCCACGGCATCATCGGTGACCGGCCAGTCGCGCCAGATTTCGACATCGAGCGAGCGCTTCGCGGGCGCGCTGTACCTCGGCCAGGACACCGAAGGCCTGGTGGTCGCCACCAACTTCGAAACCGAGCCGAAGACCGAGGAACCGTACGTCCCCGATGCCGAAGAGCTCAAGCGTCGGCGGGCTTCGTACGAGGCTCCTGCGCGGCGAAGGCTGGCCCAGCACGAGCCCGGAGGGCCGCAAAAGGATCCAGGCAGAGATGGAGCGGAAGTACGGATTCCGTCCTGACGGAAACGACGTCCAGGGCGAAGGCCCGGCACCACGGCCGGAACCAGAGCCGGACCCTCGCAAGGACGTCCCGCCCAGGGTCCGGGTCCGCTTCGACAACGGCTTCATCATCGACAAAATCGGCCCCGAGCACTTCACAGAGATCTAGCCACGTGCCCTGGCGGGGTGCCCACCCGCGACCGGACCGGGACACCCCACAGCCAGAGGGCGCCGCACGCAGGTCAGCCGGTGCGCGGCCGGTAGACGCGCACCGTCCGCTGCGCGACGGCCAGGCGGCCGCCCGCCAGGATCATGGTGCGAGTGCCGCCGTGGCGGTAGCGGAGGTCGGTGATGGCGATCATCGGAACCTCCCCCTCCCTTCCGGAGGGGGATTTCGGGTTCGCGCTGTACGACGCGCGTGATGCCATGGTGTCCGCGCCAACAGCTCTCGTCTAGGGGTTCGACGAGAGCCTCAGCAGGGCCCAGGAAGGCCCCTGCGGCGACTGATCGAAGGGCCCTTCGGCCCGTCATACCGCCGCCGGAGCTTGGAGGGTGTACCACAGGCCCGTCGAATGGCGACCGGCAGCGCAGCTCAGGAGGTGTCGGCTACCCCGCGAGCCTCCTGGCCCTCTACGTGCCCCTCGTTCACGCCGCGAGCATCCTGGCCCTCGGCGGGCACCTTGCTGCCATCTCCAATGACAACCCCAGTCACGTCCCCCCCAGCACTAACGCTCCTTGTGACCACCCTTGCGTTGGCGATGCCGCGCGAGGCGGTCGGACCGGTCACGCCGCGGCGAGGGAGGACACCCGCAGAGCGCTCCCTCGTCCAGCCTTGGATACGTCGGCGGAGGTCAGTTGCGAGGGAGACAGCCACCGCGCCCATCGCGGGGAGTGCGAAATCTACGAGCCAACTAGGCAGCGTCACGTTCGGCAGCCCCCTTCACACAGAACCAGGTGCTGCTTCCAGCACAGACGAAGGCCCAGAAGAACAGCCAGGCCGACTGTTCCCCGACAACGGACTTGACGGCGGTTGGACCGTCCGCGCTGGACGACAGGAAGAGGGCGAACACCAAGATGATCAAGTTGAAGAGGCAGAGCACGATGAGACGGAAAGCGCCGCACTTCCGTAGCTCGATCAAGGCCTGGATGATGGCTTGGATCGCGATACCTGCGGATACGAGATACAGCTGGGCCCGGCTCATCATCTCCGTCAGCTCTGGCTGCACGTAGCCGGCCGTTTGCCGCCCCGCGAAGTACTGGATGAGTGTGGGCGTGAGGGCGAAGAGCACAGAGCCGAGCATCCACCCGCCGAACTGGGTGAACGTCTCCTTCCTGATTCGTCGTCGTAAGTCGGCTGGATCCGCTGCCGGATGAGGGCTCTCCGCCTGAGTCGCTTCGGGTGGACTTACAGGAGCGGCATCCTCACCCGGTGTGGGAACCGTTGTGGTCATTCGGTGCTCCAGAACGCGCGCTTGACGGACAGCACAGTTCTACCCGCATCCCCCATCCCCCGTCAGCGAGTTGGCAAACACAACAGCGGCTCCAGAACGAGCCGGAACCCAGTTCTTCGGCTCCATGCCGCGTCAGCCGAATCTCGGGCGTCCCCCGACCCGGCGGACATGCCGTGAACGAGAGCGACGCATCCAACCAAGTTCGAGAGAGGCCCCTCCCGGCAACATGGATGGCACCCTGTCACAGGACTCCTCGGCTCAGCGGGCTTGGGCGGATGCCTGGTCGATGGCGCATAGCAGGTCGTTCTGGTCGGGGGTGAAGTCGTCAGCGGGATTGCGCAGCCATTGGCGGTAGGTGCGGGTGCCGCCGGGCTGGGTGAGTTTCCTGCCGCGGCTGTGGCGGAGAGTGGGCCTGCTGGTAGTGGCGCTGCCAGGTGAGGTCTCACGGCGGGTTCCACCAGAGGTCGAATTCAAAGAGGGCGTCGAGGAGACCGGCGAAGCCCGCGAGCATGCCCGTATCCGCCAGCACCTGGCGGATATCGAGGCCGACCCCACTGGCCACCACAGCACCGCGTTGGTCCACCTCGGCGGCCGCCGCTCCCGCTGTGGTTCCTGGCGGCTGATGTACGAGCTTGGTGATCCGATTCGCATTCGTGACATCAGCCACCGCCGAAACGCCTACACCCAGAAGGGCTGAAGGCCAGTACATGCCCGCCCTCATTGCCCCGCCTCGCTGAACTGGGCGGGGCCGAGCGGCTGCCCACCCGCACCACCAATACGGCGGGAACGGGACGCGTGGGGCGGAGGACTTGAGTCCTCCGCCCCACGCGGGCGTCAGCCCTTCGGGCAGTGGCGGCAGGTCACCGTCCGGCCGGTGCGCAGCAGGGCCCGCGGGCCTTCGGCGGCCCGGTCTGTCATGCTCGCCGGGACGGACCGGCCGCTCCCGGGCGGGCCGTGTGGACGGTGCCGGTGGAACAGCCCCGCCCCCCAGCGGTGTGGGCCGGGTCAGGCCCAGGACACGATCACGGCGCCGGGGCGGCCGCTGGTACCGGGCCGGCCTTCGGCGCCGGGTTCGCCGCCGGTGCCGAGCTGCGTGCCGTGGACGTCATCGGCGCGCCCGCCGCGTCCACCGTCCCCGCCGGCGCCTCCGCTGCCGCCCGCCCCGTAGGCACGGCCCCCACCGTCGTCGACCGCCGCACCGCCGGCCGCTGCCGCACCGCCCGGTCCACCATCCCCGCCAGGGGCCCCGTGCCAGGCCTTCGCGCTCGTGCCGCTCCCGCCCGGCCTGCCGGCCTCCCCGCGCTGTCCCGGATTGCGGGCCGTGATCCGGTCGGTGCCGGCGACCGCGCGCAGGACCTCGGAGAGGCCTTCTCCCGCTGTGCCGCCCTCGCTGGGGTGGCCGCCGCTCCCGCCGCTGCCCGGCTCGGAGTCCTCGAAGAGACCGGCGTGCCCGCCTCCCTGACCGGCCTGGCCGGCGCCGTCCTGTGCGACGAAACCGGGTCGGCCGCCTGCGGCGCAGGCCGACCAGGCGCCGCCGGTGACCGAGCTCATGCCGCCCTCGCCGCCGCCGCTGTCGCACGCTCCGGCACTGCCGGCCCGGCCGGAGGTGACCGTGAACGTGTTGCCCCGCGCCCCCTTCACCCCACCGGTGCCGCCCGACGCACCGCTGCCTCCAGGACCGCCACCACCGACGGTGATCTTGAACCTGACCGGCCGCGTTGAGGTGGAAAGGTCGAACACGCACGTCGTGAAAGCGCCGCTGCTGCCTCCCGCCC
>NZ_LGDB01000017.1:0-13781 GCF_001279655.1 Streptomyces sp. WM6372
AGGAGCCGGTTCTGGGGGGCAGGGTGGGGGCCAGGGTGGGGGCCAGCGTGAGGGGCAGTTCCGACCTGCTGCGAATGCCCAGTTTCCGGTAGGTGCTCGTCAGATGGGTCTCCACGGTGCGTCGGGCCAGGTGCAGCAGGTCGGCTATCTCGGTGTTCGTCCGCCCCGCCGCGGCCAGTTCCGCGATGCGGCGCTCGCTGCCGGTCAGGGCCCCCGAGCCGGTCCGCGCCGCGGCCGGAACCCGGGCGCCGCCCTCGCGGAGGGCTCGTTCGGCCAGGGTGAGCAGCCGCAGGCCGCCCGTGCGTTCGGCCAGATCCGCCGCCTCGCGCAGCCGGTCACGGGCGCGCCCGCGTTCGCCGGCCGCGAAGAGCTGGCGGCCCTGGGCGAGGAGGGCTTCGACCAGCTCCATGCCGGCGTCGGAGGGCGCGTCCCGGAGGGTCTCGACCGCCTCCTCGGCAAGGTGCAGTCCGCGGCGGCCGCCGGTCGCGGTGCCGAGGACGCGCAGCGCGCGTCCCACCGTGCGCGGGGTGTTCCACACCCGGGCCAGCCGCAGCTCCTCGGTGGCCAGGGCCAGGGCCTCCTGGCCGCCGCCGAGCGCAACGCGGCACAGGGCGACCGCCGTCCGCCAAGGGGTGACGACCGGGCTGAGCACCTCGCGGGCGGTCTGGCGGCGGCCGCACTCCAGGAAGTCGTGGAGCGCGCCCGCCGGGTCACCGGCGGCGAGGCGCTGCACTCCCCGCGCGTAGAGGAAGCGGTTCAGCTCCCACGATTCCGGGGCCCGGCTCAGATCGAAGGCCTCGGCGAGCCGTGCGGCCTCCTCGGAGCGCCCCGTGTGTACGAGGGCCATCAGCACGTGGGCGTCCCGGTTGGAGGGTCCGCTGTGGGCGCGCGCGGCGACGGCCGCGCCATCGTCGCGCACGGCGATCAGTCGGGCGACGTCGCCGCGGGCCGCGGCGATGTCGGCGCGGGTGTTGAGCAGCGCGTGCTCCATGGGGTGGAGCAGGGCGGGGTGCTGGCCGGCCAGACCGCGGTCCACGAGCCGCTCGGCCTCGTCGAGTTCTCCGGCCCATTCGGCGACCGCCGCCGCCGTCCCCAGCAGGAACGGTTCGGCCAACGGATCGGAGGGCTGTGCGAGCAGGGCCCGTACGCGGTTCATGGCCTCGCCGGCCGATATCAGCCCGGCCGTCGCCTCGTACCGCACCAGCAGGGCCCGGCTGGCAGTGCCGACGAGCTCCGGCGCGCGCTCGCCGCTCTCGGAAAGCCTGCGGTAGGTCTCCTGACGGGTCGCGAGGTCGGCGTCGGACAGCAGCGCGGTGGCGGTCTGCACGGTGCGGGTGAGTCCGGGATGTCCGTCCAGGCTGCCCTCCGTGCGCCGCAGTACCTCCAGCGCCGTGGTGACCTCGCCACGGCCGACCAGGGCCGTGCCGAGGGCGACGGCCGCGCGCACCCGGTCGCGGGGCGCGGCCGGCAGGTGCTGTGCCTCCGCCAGCCGTGCGATGGCCGCCGCGCCGTCGGCCGAGGCGTACTCCAGCGAGCCCAGCTCGGTCAGCAGCTGCTGGCGCCGGTCGCCGGAGAGCGGTTCGTCCAGAGCGCGGCGCAGATAGCCGGCGGCGTCGCCGGGGCGGGCGTCGTGCACCGCCGCCGTCGCCGCGTC
Source organism: Streptomyces sp. WM6372 (assembly GCF_001279655.1). Lineage (NCBI taxonomy): Bacteria > Bacillati > Actinomycetota > Actinomycetes > Kitasatosporales > Streptomycetaceae > Streptomyces > Streptomyces sp. WM6372. The sequence goes on from NZ_LGDB01000017.1 coordinate 1,655, forward strand.
CCGCAGCACGCGCAGTGCCCAGGGCACGCCGACGCCCGGCGCGCGCAGCAGATGGGCGGCGACCGCCTCGTCGCGTTCGCCGCGCCGCAGCAGCGTCCGCGCCGCCACCCGGTGCACCGCCTCCCGTCGCGCGGTCGGCCAGCCGGTCAGCACGGCGTCCCGCAGCAGCCGGTGGGCGAGGCGCGGCAATCCGTCCGGGTCCGGGCGCAGGAATCCGATGCGGGTCATCGCGGTGAGCCAGCCCGCGACGCGCGCGGGGTCCGCACCGGCCGCCTCCGCCAGCACCCCGGCCACGTCCGTGCCCGCCGGACCGCCCGCGCCGCCTCCGGTCCGCCGTTCCTCCGTCTCCTGCGGCCACGCCTCCTCCAGCGCCGCCAGGCAGCGGGCCACCTCGGCCGTCGCCGCACCCGCACTGTCCAGCCACCACGAGACGGCCACCGGATAGCTCCCGGGGTACAGCGCGGCGCAGGTGTCGGGCAGCGGCGGGACCGTGTCCCGTGCGGAGCCGGCCGCCGGCCGGCCGCCGAGGTCGTCGAGCAGGGCGTGGAGCAGCATCGGGCTTCCCGCGCCCGCCCGTACGCACTGCGCCGTCCAGTGGGGTCCGGCCGCCGGGAAGGCGGCGCGGACGAGCTCGGCGGCTGCCGTGTCGCCGAGCGGGTCGATCGTGAGGGTGCGGACGAGGGACGGGGACAGGGACTGGGCGAGTCCGGCGGGCCGGGGGTCGACGTCGTACTGGCTGCGTTCGCCCGCCACGAGCAGCACCGGTAATCGGTCGATGCGGCGCACCGCCTCCCGCAGCCAGCGGCGTGACGGCTCGTCGGCCAGGTGGACGTCGTCGACCGCCACCAGGAGCGGGCCCTCGGCCGCGTAGGAGCGCAGCAGCCGCCACAGCCGGGCGGCGCTCCCCCGGTCGTCGCCGTCGGGTGTGAGATCGGTGAAGTCCAGTACGGGTCCCAGCAGTTGCAGCACCGTGGCGAAGGGTACCCGGGTGTCCTCCGGCGAGCACCGCGCCCGCAGCACGCGCAGGCCCCGGTCCGCGGCGTCCCGGACCGCGGCCTCCAGTACGGACGTGCGGCCGGTGCCGGTGGCTCCCTGGAGCAGCACCAGGCCCCCGGAACCGGAGCGGGCCCGCTCCGTCTCGGCCGCGAGGAGCGCCAGGGCGCCGTCGCGTTCGCGGAGCGGTCCGGTCATCGGTGCCTCCTGTGGTGAAGGGTGTGATTTCCCGCCGGTGAGACGACGGAAATCGTGACGGGGTGGTGCGAAGTGGCGTACCTCACTCCGACCCCGCGGACTTGTCCCGTTTCTGTCGGGACCTGCTGTGACCTGCGGTGACGCGCCCGATGACGGCCGGTCTCGTGGTGGTCTGCGCCGCGGTCTCGTGGTGCGGCTCGTGGTGCTCCACGATTGCGGTCCCCGCGCCGCCCGACGAAGGGTTGAGGGTGCTCATCCGCCACCGGCCGGCGCTCCGCGGCGGGCCGCTGAACAGGGGAAACGGTTGCTCAACTCATTCCGGACCATGACCACGTCCGCTCTCGACACGGACCGGAACACCACGGGCCGGACCGCCGGCTCCGTGGACCGGCGCGTCCGTGTGACGGTGTCCGCCGGGGACCCGATCAGCCGTGAGGGCGCGGTCAGCCAGTTGCGCAGACGACCGGAGATCGAGTTGTGCGAGGAGTCCGGCCCCGGCAGGGTGGCCCTGCTCGTGGAGGACGCGCTCGACGAGGCGGCTCTGACCCGGCTGCGCAGGATCGTGCGCAGTGAGGGAGCCCGCGCCGTGCTCGTGGTGGGCGCGATGCGGGAGAACGAGTTGCTGGACGTGGTGGAGTGCGGTGTCGGCGCGATCGTCTGGCGCCAAGAGGCCACCGCCGAGCGGCTGGTACAGGCGGTGCTGGCCGCGTCCCGCGGGGACGGCGATCTGCCCGCGGATCTGCTCGGCCGGCTCATCCACCAGGTGGGCGCGCTGCACCGGGGCGCAGCGGGCCGGACCGGCTCGCCCCTCGGGCTCACGCCCCGTGAAGTGGACGTCCTGCGCCTGGTCTCCGAGGGCCTCGACACCGGTGAGATCGCGGGCAAGCTGTCCTACTCCGAACGGACCGTCAAGAACGTCATGCATGGGCTCACCACACGGCTTCATCTGCGAAATCGGGCGCACGCCGTGGCTTTTGCCCTTCGGGAAGGCTACATCTGACCGTTCGGGCAAACGAATGCGGCGGTGCGTGTCCTCGGGGGCAGGGCGGACTGCCCCCCGGCCGTCCCCGGTGCCCCTGCGGTCCGGGCGGCCGCCCGGGGGACGATCGACGGTGGACGACGGCCGGGCGGAAACGGCCGTGCGGGCAGAGCGGGAGCGCAGGCGTGATCCACGAGGTGGACGAGATACTCAAGGGCCTCCTCGGCGGCGGGGCGTTGGCGGGTTCGGGCATCGAGGTGTCCTTCGAGGCACCGACCCGTGACTGGGCTGCCCGGCGCAACGCCCCTGTGGTCAACACCTATCTCTACGACATCCGCGAGGACGTGACCCTGCGGCAGCGCGGCCACGTGGCGGTGCGGGACGAACGCGACGTGGTCGTGCGGCGGCGTCAGCCGCCGCGCTGGTTCCGGCTGTCGTACCTGGTGACGGCCTGGACGAAGACGCCTCAGGACGAGCACCGGCTGCTGTCCGCCGTGCTCGCGACGCTGCTGCCCCGTGAGGTGCTGCCGTCGGACGAACTACCGGGTTCCCTGCGGACGCTGGGTCTGTCCGTGCCGCTGACGGTGGCCGGCGTCCACACGGAGTCGCGGTCGCTCGCCGAGATCTGGTCCGCGCTCGGCGGCGAGCTGAAGCCGTCCCTCGACCTGGTGGTGACCGCGCCCTTCCCGGCCTTCCCGGAGTACGACGCGGGGCCGCCGGTCACCGAGGGCGCGACGCTGCGGGTGGGCGGACTGGACGGTGACCCGGCGGCGTCCGAGGGCCGTTCGCACCGCCCCCACCAGGTGGCGGCCGCACGGGCGGCGCGCGCCGCCCGCAAGGACGAGGCCTCCCGCCAGGAGGCCCCGGGCCGCTCGGACGCGCGGTGAGCGCCCCGTACGCCGTCTCGGATCCGGTCCCGGGTCCGGGTCCGGGTCCCGGGACCGAGCCCGAGCCCGGTCCCGCTCCCGGTCCGGAGGCGGCCGGCGCCGGGGCACCGCCCGACGCCGTCGACGACCCCGCCCGCGCGCTGCTCACCCGTCTCGACGGGCTGCGCGGGCGGGTGTCCGCGCTCGTCGAACGGCGGACCGCCGGCGATCCCACGGCCGACGACCCCCTGCGCGGCCTCTACCTGTCCGAGGAGGCGGTACGCCACCTCCTGGGCACCTGGCGGTCGGCGGTGACGGGCGACGGGACCACACCCGGCACCACCGCCGGTCAGGCCGCCGGTGAGGAGCAAGCGCCCGGCCCCGGCGACCGGCTCGCCCGGCTGGCCGAGCGGGCGTGCCTGACCGCACTCGACGTCGCCGTCGTGCTCGTCGCCCTCGCTCCCGACGTCGACCGGACCTTCGAACCGCTCTACGGCTACCTCAACGACGACGTCAGCAGGCGCCGGGCCACCGTCGGCCTCGCCTTCGACCTGTGCGGGGTCCCCCCGCAGTCCGCCGCGGCCCGGGCCCGCCTGCACGCCTGCGCGCCCTTGGCGACCCTCGGTCTGCTGGAGGTGGAGGAGCCCGAACGTCCCTTCCTGACACGTTCGTTGCGCGTGCCCGACCGGCTGATCGGGCACCTCCTCGGCGACGACACACCGGACGCCGCGCTGCTCGACCTGCTGCGCCCGATCCCGGAACCCCTGCCCTCCGACACCGCCGCCGAGCACTTCACCCACCGGCTCGCGGCCCTCCTGGAGAACGGCCCCGCCACCGTCTACCTGCGGGAACAGCGCGAGGGCGACGGCCTGGCCGCGTACGCCGCCGCCCTGCGCGCCGCCGGCCTGGACGGGCTGTGCTGCGCCCCACCCGGTGAACACGTCGGCGAGCTGCTGCGCGAGGCCCGCCTCAGCGGCCGGGCCGTCGTCGTACCGGCCCTGCCGGAGCGGCCCGGCCCGCTGGTGCGGGCGCTCGCCGCGGCGCCGGACGTGACCGTGCTGCTGGCCGATCCCCGCCCGTACGACCCGCACTGGTGCCCCGAGGACCCCCTGGTCCTGGACGCGCCGGGCCGCCGGGGCGGCGGGACGGCCGCCTGGCGGGCCGCGCTGGGCGCGGACGCCGACGGCTTCGACCTCGCCGCGACGGTCGCCCCGTACCGCCTCGGCGGGGACCGCGTGCGGCGGGCCGCGCAGGCCGCCCGCGCGCTGGCCGCCTTCGACGGCGGTCCGGTCACCACCGCCCACGTACGGCGCGCCGCGCGCCGCCAGTCGGCCTCGGGCCTGGAGAGCCATACCCGGCGCATCCGGCCGGCCGTGGACTGGGGAGACCTGGTCCTGCCCGCAGGGCCCCTCGGGCAGCTGCGCGAACTGGCCCTGCGGGCCCGCCACCGCAACCGGGTGCTCGGCGACTGGCGGCTCAGCGCGGGCGGCGGGCGCGGCCGGGGCGTCCTCGGCCTGTTCGCCGGGGAGTCCGGCACCGGCAAGACGCTGTCGGCGGAGGTCGTCGCGGCCGACCTCGGTCTCGATCTGTACGTGGTCCAGCTGTCGTCGGTCGTGGACAAGTACGTCGGCGAGACCGAGAAGAACCTGGAGCGGATCTTCACGGAGGCGGACCGCACCGACGCCGTGCTGCTCTTCGACGAGGCCGACGCGGTCTTCGGCAAGCGCTCCGAGGTCAAGGGCGCGCACGACCGCTACGCCAACATGGAGAGCTCCTATCTGCTCCAGCGGCTGGAGTCGTTCGACGGCATCGCGCTGCTCACCACCAACCTGCGCGCGAACATCGACGAGGCGTTCACCCGGCGGCTGGACCTGGTGGTCGACTTCCCGTTCCCGGACGCCGGGCAGCGCCTGGCGCTGTGGCGGCACGGGCTGGCGCACGTGCCCTGCGCCGACGGCATCGACGCGGCCCCGCTGGCCCGGGACTTCGAGCTGGCCGGCGGTTCCATCCGCAGCGCGGTGGTCACCGCCGCCTACCTCGCCGCCGGGCGCGGCGGCGAGGTGACGGCGGAGGACCTCCTGGAGGGTGCCCGACGGGAGTACCGCAAGGCGGGGCGGCTGGTGCCGGGCGAGGGCGGCTGGTGATCCGGCGGCCGGCCCGGTGACCAGCCCCGTGGCCGGGCCGGTGACCGGGCCGGTCACCGGCCCGGCCGCCGCCGCCGCCGGGCATCATTCGGTCTTGGGGTGGACGATCTTCCACTCCTGGTTGCCGGTGTTGCTGCATTCGGAGATGTTCAGCCGGTCCCCCACGCTGGCCCCGCCGTTCACGTTCAGGCACTTGTTGTTGCTGGCGTAGTTGCGGATCCAGTAGTCGCCGCTGTCCTGCTTGTCGATCCACCACAGCTGGTTGTCGGCGGTGGTGCCGTCGCAGTGGAACTCGCCGATGCCGGTGCCCACGGGCCGGGCGCCGTACTCGCCGAGGTCCATGCAGAACTGGTCCTTGACGTTGCGGATCTGGAAGAGCGGCTTGCCGCCGGGACCGAGCTTCGGGTACTTCACCTCCAGGTTCCAGAGCTGGTTGTCCCCGTCGGTGCCGTCGCAGTCGCTCTGCTGGACGGGCATGTTGATCTGACCCTTGTCACGGCCCGGCAGTTCGGCGCACTTGCGGGTGGATGCGTTGCGCAGCAGGACCTTCTCGGCGGGCACCACGGGCGGCGGTCCCGCGGGCTTCTGGGGCTGCCCTCCCCCGCCGCCGTCGTCCTTGGGCTTCTCGGACTTCGACGGTTCGGGTTGGGCGCTGGGCGACGGCGGCGGGGGCGGTGGAGGGGAGAGCGCCGGAGTGGTCGGCAGAACGGCGCCCGCCTGCTCGGTGGCCTCGGTGGCCTCGCTGCGGACCTGCGGCTTGTAGGCGATCCAGATCATCACGGAGGCGATGGCCACGGCCAGGAAGAGCCCGAAGGACGTGGCCAGCCAGCGGGGGAGGAAGCCGCGCTGGACGTACGTCCCCTCGACCTCCAGCGGCTCACTGCCGGAGCGGCGCACCGCGAGGGTGTAGGGCCGCTCCTCCTTCGAGCCGAACCAGATGGTCTGCCGGGGCCGCAGGGTCGTGCCGACGAACGCCGCACGCCCCGGCTCGATCTGGACGTTCCCGGGGCGGATCTCGTACGTGAGGTGGTCACCGTTGTCGCTGCCCGTGACCGACGCCGTCACCTTGGTGTTGCCGAGGTTGTCGACCGCCAGCTTCGGGCGTCCGCGGAAGCGGCCCTTGACGGTCGGCGGCACGAGTTCGGCGCGCACCTCGGTGAACGGGGTGATCGTCAGGTTCCCCTCCGGAACCGTCACGGCCTCGGGATGCTCGGTCGGGGTGATCCGCACCGCGTACGGGTTGGGCCCGGCCGTGGCGTCGGGGGTCCTGGGCGGCGCGAACGTCAGCTCGACCGTCCCGGTGGTGCCCGGGTACAACCTCAAGGTCGCCGGTTCCACCGCCGTCCAGGGCGCCACGTCGCCGACGGGCTCGAAACGGTATTCGTCCACCACGTCACCGGTGTTGCGCACGCGCAGACGCACGCGCGTGCTGCTGCCGGGGTCGACGGTGACGGAGGCGGGTTCCAGAGAAGTCCATAGGCTCACCCCCGGCACGCTAACCGGGCGCCCGTCGCCGGGCAGGAGCCGCAAGGGCAGACCTGGTTGCCCCGGCGCTGCCCCTCCAGGCAGCGGCGGGGGCAACGACGGTGCCCCCGCCCGGGTACCGCGGGACGTTTCGGCGGGCGGGACGCGCGCGCCATGGTGGGGGTGTCCTGTCTCGTACCCGAGGAGAGCAGAGCATGCCGTCCTATCTGTCGCCCGGCGTCTACGTCGAGGAGGTGGCCAGCGGTTCGCGCCCGATCGAGGGAGTCGGCACGTCGGTGGCCGCCTTCGTGGGTCTGGCTCCGTCAGGCCCGCTGAACGAACCCACGCTGGTGACCAACTGGACCCAGTACGTCGCGGCCTTCGGCGACTTCACCGACGGCTACTACCTCGCGCACTCCGTCTACGGGTTCTTCAACAACGGCGGTTCCGCGGCGTACGTCGTGCGCGTCGGCGGCTCCGCCGAGGACGCCGCCGGGCAGGGGCAGGCGTCCGCGCCCGCCGCCGTCACCGGTGCCGCCTCCCCGCCCGCGCTGCCCGCCGCCGAGCCCCGCCCGCTGGGCACCTTCGCCGTGGCCGCCACCGCGCAGGGCAGCGGAGGCCCGCTCTCCGTCGAGGTCGCCGACCCCGAGGGCGAAGGGCCCGCCGAGCGTTTCAAGCTGATCGTCAAGGACGGCGACAAGCCGGTCGAGACCTTCGACGTGACGGCGAAGAAGGGCAGCCGTTCCTACGTCGTCACGCAGGTCAAGGAGCGTTCCAGGCTCATCGCCGTGACCGAGGCCGCGCCGTCCGCGCAGCTGGCCCGTCCGGAGAACCAGACCGTGGAGCTGCCGGCGCCCGTGCCCGTGCCCGCGCCCGTCGGGCCGGCCGCACCGGCCGGCCGCGCCGAGGGCTCCCACCCCGGCCCCGCGCAGTACCTCGGCGACTCCGCCGACCGCACGGGCTTCGGCGGCCTGGAGGCCGTGGACGAGATCTCCATGGTCGCCGTGCCCGACCTGATGGCCGCCTACCAGCGCGGTGCGATCGACCTGGAGGCCCTCAAGGCGGTCCAGCTCGGTCTGATCGCGCACTGCGAGCTGATGGGCGACCGGGTCGCCATCATCGACCCGCCGCCCGGCCTGAACGCCCGTGACATCCGGGTCTGGCGCCAGGAGACGGCCAACTACGACTCCAAGTACGCGGCCCTGTACTACCCCTGGATCAAGTCCTTCGACCCGGCGACCGGGCAGTCGCGCCTGGTCCCGCCGAGCGGCCACATCGCCGGCATCTGGGCCCGCAACGACTCCGAGCGCGGTGTCCACAAGGCCCCGGCCAACGAGGTCGTCCGCGGCGCCGTCGACCTCGAACTCCAGATCACGCGCGGCGAGCAGGACCTGCTCAACCCGATCGGCGTGAACTGCATCCGGGCCTTCCCCGGCCGCGGCATCCGCGTCTGGGGTGCCCGCACCCTCTCCTCCGACCCGGCCTGGCGCTACCTGAACATCCGCCGGTACTTCAACTACCTGGAGGAGTCGATCCTGATCGGGACCCAGTGGGTGGTGTTCGAGCCGAACGACCACAACCTCTGGGCGCGCATCCGCCGCAACGTCTCCGCGTTCCTGGTCAACGAGTGGCGCAGCGGCGCCCTGTTCGGGCAGAGCCCCGAGCAGGCGTACTACGTCAAGTGCGACGAGGAGACGAACCCGCCCGAGTCGGTCGACCTCGGCCGGGTCATCTGCGAGATCGGCATCGCGCCGGTCAAGCCCGCCGAGTTCGTGATCTTCCGGCTGGCGCAGTTCTCCAGCGGCAACGGGGAGCTGGAGGAGTGACCGGGCGCGGAGCCCGCCTCCGCCCCGTCGCCTGACCGTGCCCCTCCTCCCTTCAGAAGGACAGCGAACACATGAGTCTCCAGCCGGGTGACGCCCTCACGTCACACAACTTCGGCCTCCAGATCGACGGGGTGATGGTCGAGTACCTCGCCGAGGTCAGTGGTCTCACCCTCGAGCAGGACGTCATCACCTTCCAGCAGAACAGCGCGCAGGGCCGGCCCGAGGTGTCGCTGATGCCGGGCGTGCAGAAGAACGGCCAGTGCACGGTCGTGCGCGGCATGACCCAGTCGGGGTCGTTCACGCAGTGGATCAACGACTCGATCCGCGGCCAGATGAGCACGGCCCGCAAGAACGCCTCCATCATCATGATGGATTACCAGGACAACCCGGTGAAGCGCTACAACCTGCGCAACGCCTGGTGCAGCAAGATCGAGACGAGCACGGTGAAGGCCGGCGAGGCGGCGGCGCTGACCGAGAGCGTCACCATCGTGTTCGAAGAACTGGTCATCGAGTAATGCGGCGTTCGGCTGCCAAGGCTCCGGCCTCCACGGCGCCCCAGGGCGCGGGGGCCGGGGCCGATCTCCCCGGCGCGGCTCCCGCTGCCGCACCGGAGCACGCACCCGCCGGCCCGCCGGCCGACCCGGTACCGCGGCAGTCGCTGCGCACCGAGTTCCCCTTCGAGCTGCCGCGCGGGTACGTCGACGACGCGGGCACCGTGCACCGTGACGGTGTCATGCGGCTGTCCACGGCCCGCGACGAGCTGGTCCCGCTCCGGGACGTGCGCGTGCAGGAGAACCCGGCGTACCTCTCGGTGGTGCTCCTCGGCCGGGTCATCGTCCGGCTGGGCACGCTGGCGATGGTGCACGACGGGATCGTGGAGAACATGTTCGCGTCCGACCTGGCGTTCCTCCAGGACTTCTACCGCCAGATCAACGCGGAGGGCCACACCCGCGCGGCCGTGCAGTGCCCGCACTGCTCGGAGCCCTTCGAGGTGGAACTCGGCGGGAGCCGCCTGGGGGAATCGTGACGTACGCGAACGACCGGCTGCACGAGGAGATCGCGTACGTCGCCTACCACTTCCACTGGGGCCTGGACGCGATCCTGGACCTGGAGCACCAGGACCGGCGCCGGTACACCGAGCAGATCGCGTCCCTCGTGACGCGCGGCGCGCAGGAGGGCTGAGCAGGTGGCATTCCTGGACCGGCTGCGGGGGCGACGCAGCGACGGCCCCACGTCGGCGCCCGGCGGCTCCCCGGCGGTCGGTGGTTCCCCGGCGGTCGGTACCGAACCCGCGAGCGCGACGCCCGCGGCGCACGTGTCTTCCGCGGGCCCGGTGTCTTCCGCGGGCCCGGTGCCTTCCGCGGGTCCCGTGCCCTCCGCTGGCCCGGTGGCCGTCGCCGCCTGGTCCGGCCTGCCACCGCTGCGGCGGACGACGGGCGACGAACCGACGGGCGTCGCGGACGCCGGCTTCGGCGGGCGACTGCCGACCTGGCAGAACCCGTCGTTCACCCGGGCCCCCTCCCCCGCGGTCCTTGACCCCATGGCGGGCAACGGCCTGCTGTCGGGTGCGCTGACCGGGGCCACCCTGCCGGTCCCTGGACTCGGACGGCCCGCCCCGGAGCTGCCGTCGGGCCGAGCCGCCGGCGCACCCGCCGTGCAGCCGGTGCCGGTGGCCCCGCTCCGAGCGGTCCCGCGCTCCGCGCCTGCGGCGACCGTAGCCCGGGCGCCTCGGGCACCGTACTCGCGCGCCGACCGGTCGGCCCCGTCGCGGACGCGGGCTCAGGAGCCGGGCCGGGCGACAACGGGGCAGACACCGAGTCAAGCGCCCGTGCCGGTACGGGAATCGATGCCGGTCCCGGCGCGGCCGGCGAACCGTGGTGTCCAGGTGATGCCCGTGCCGTCGGCTCCGCCCCGGACGCGGCAGCTCCTGTCCAAGGCACCCGCCGTGCCGACGGCTGCCCGGCGGACCCTGCCCGCGACGCACCGGACCGCCCCTGCGGGGTCGGCGGCGTCGGCGTCGGCCATGGCAACGGGCCCGTCGTCCTCGCCGTCCGATGTCGACCGGGCCGGCCCCGGCGCGTCCGCCGACGCCCCGAGCGCCGTGGCCCCTGCGCCGCGGGCTGCGGCTCCCCGCGCCGGGTCGCGGCCGGACCCGGCTTCCCCGGGCGACTCCGTCGTTCCGGCCCCTCCCACGGGCGGGCCATTGGTCCCGCCTCCCCCGCAGGAGCGTCCGGGGCAGGGCGGCCCGGTGCAGGCCGGTCCGGTACGGGGCGCCCCGCCCCGTCCGCCGTCCGGGCACGCGGGTCCGGCCGCCGGGCGTACCGGACTTGGCGCACCGGTGCAGCGTCAGGTTGTCCGCCGCCCTGAGGGTTTCGCGCCGCGCGCCCACGTGCCGGGCGGGTCAGGCCTGCCCGGCGCCCCGGGCACGCGGGGGCCGTCGGTACCCGAGGCGGCGACCAGCGAGCGGCGTACGGCACCCCGGCAGGGCACTCCGCCGGCCGCGCAGGCGCCGCGTACGGACACGCCCGGCGGTGCACCGATGCCGGCGCCCCGGGGAACCGCCACGAGCCCGGGCGCCCCCGCCCCCGCGCGGGAGTCGGCACCGGCCTCCCCGGTACCGACGCCCGGGACCGGTGCGGTCGTTCAGCGACCGGTGCCCGCGCCCGGAGCGGCTGACGATCGTCACTCCTCCACCGTGCCCGACGCCACGGCCGGCAGGCCCACCGTCCAGCGGGCCGTCCGGCCCCCCACGCCCACCGAGAGCGGTGTCCCGGCAGCCGGTCCCGACGCACCGGCGACGCACGCAGCTCCCCCGCAGGCCCGCCCCGCGACCGCGCCGGCGACGGACGCCTCGGCGACGCCCCGACCGGCTCCGCGCACCACGCCCCGGTCCGGCGCTCCCAAGCCGACGCACGTTCCCGGCACTCCGCCCGGCCGGCGCACCGTGACCCCGACCCCGGCCACCCCGGCGGGGGCATCACCCGCCGGACCGGTTCCCCCGTCTCCGCCCGCCGACCGGCCCACGGGCTCCCCCGTCCCGCCCCTGGCGGCGCTCCCGGAACAGCCGCACGCCGACCCGGCCACCCCGTCGCCCGCCGCCGGTCCTCCGACCGCCCGTCCGGTTACCGCGACGTCCCCGGTGGTGCAACGCTCCACGACCCGCCCGTCCGCGTCCACGCCCGCAACGGCCTCCGCTGCCGTACCCCCGTCGGCCCCCGGGCGTACGGGGTCGCAGCACGACCTCGTCGTCCGGGACCCCGGACCGGATCGCCGCCCGCGTGCCGCCACCGGCTCCACGCCCGCGGAGCCGGTGGCGCGCCCCGTCACGCCTCCCCGGGCGGGGCTGGGTGCACCCCTCCCGTCCCCGGCGCACCCGGCTCCCGCGCCCGGCCCCGCCCACGTCACGGCTCCGGCTCCGGCTCCGGCAACCGGCCGTACGCCCGACGCCCCGCGCCCCTCCGCTCCCCTGCCGGCCGCCCCACAGCGGCGCTCCCCGCTCGGCGCCCCCCTCACGGGCGTTCCCGCCCGCACGGCACCGACCCCCACCCCGCAACACCGCACTCCCCGCACCGACACGTCCACTCCCCCACCCGCCCAGCGCGCCGCGGCACCGACCACACCCCCCCCCACCCGGGGGAGGGCCCCGGCGCCCCCCCC
>NZ_LGDB01000018.1:0-13483 GCF_001279655.1 Streptomyces sp. WM6372
CGCGGCCGTTCCGAAGGGCTGACCGGCCCCGCCGGCTCCCTCCGTCGGCGTCTGCGACGCTCCGTCCGCGGCCCGGTCGGCGGCCTCGACCGAGGCGTCCGGCCGTGGCCGAAACCGTCATGTAACCCGGGGTTCGCAGGCCGTTGCGCAGCGTCTGGCAGGCTCGCCCGCAGGGCTACGGCCGCGGGCCGGCCACGGGGATCCGGGAGGATCCGTACCGGCCCGTGGGAGCGGCCCGGGAGCAAGCGGGAGTAAGGGGGGAACGGCATGGAGAGTGGTCCGGCGATCTTCGCGGCGTCCGTGTTCCTGCTGTTCGGAACGGCTCTTCTGGGCTGGACGGGGGCGTGCGCGGCGCGCCGGGCGCCGTTGGCCGAGGGTGTGCGCCCCGTCGTGGCCGTACCGCTGGCGCTCCTCGCGTCCGGGACCTCCCTGGCGCTCGGATTCTGGTGCCTCGTACGACGGTGACCACGGGCCGGTCGCGGACCTGATCAGCGCCTGGTCAGAGGCCCGGTCACCGGTCGGCCACCGGCGCGCCGACCCGCGCGGATGCGCCGCGCAAACGGGACGTCGCAGCGGGTGCGGGGGCGGGGCCAGACGGCCCCCTGGCCACTCGGCCCGGTGATCGCTACGGGTCCGGCGCGGTATCCGGGCGGCAGAAGTGGCACTTGTCGGGTTACCGTTCGAGTGGCCGTTGCGGGCTTCTGCCGTTTGACACGGGGGCGGGTTGTACCGTCACACTCCGCAGCGTCGCCGTACCGCGACCGAGTGCCGACCGGAGAGAAGAGCCAAGTTGTCCCCGACTAGCGAGACCGCAAAGGGCGGCCGCCGACTCGTCATCGTCGAGTCCCCTGCCAAGGCGAAGACGATCAAGGGCTACCTCGGCCCGGGATACGTCGTCGAGGCGAGCGTCGGGCACATTCGCGACCTCCCCAACGGCGCCGCCGAGGTCCCCGACAAGTACACGGGCGAGGTCCGCCGCCTCGGCGTGGACGTCGAACACGACTTCCAGCCGATCTACGTCGTCAATGCCGACAAGAAGGCCCAGGTCAGGAAGCTCAAGGAGCTGCTGGCCGAGTCCGACGAACTCTTCCTCGCCACCGATGAGGACCGCGAGGGCGAAGCCATCGCGTGGCACTTGCAGGAAGTCCTCAAGCCCAAGGTCCCCGTCCACCGGATGGTCTTCCACGAGATCACCAAGGACGCGATCCGCGACGCCGTCGCCAACCCGCGCGAGCTCAACCAGCGCATGGTCGACGCCCAGGAGACCCGCCGCATCCTCGACCGCCTCTACGGCTACGAGGTCTCGCCGGTCCTGTGGAAGAAGGTCATGCCGCGGCTGTCGGCCGGCCGCGTCCAGTCCGTGGCCACCCGCCTCGTCGTCGAGCGGGAGCGCGAGCGCATCGCCTTCCGCTCCGCCGAGTACTGGGACCTGACCGGAACCTTCTCCACCGGCCGCGCCGGTGACGCCTCCGACCCCTCGACGCTCGTCGCCCGCCTGAACACGGTGGACGGCAAGCGCGTCGCGCAGGGCCGCGACTTCGGCTCGAACGGGCAGCTCAAGAGCGAGGTGCTGCACCTCGACGAGGCGAACGCGCGGGCGCTGGCCGCCGCGCTGGCGGACACCTCGTTCGCCGTCCGCTCGGTCGAGTCCAAGCCGTACCGCCGCTCCCCGTACGCCCCGTTCCGCACGACGACGCTCCAGCAGGAGGCCTCGCGCAAGCTGGGCTTCGGCGCGAAGGCGACGATGCAGGTGGCGCAGAAGCTGTACGAGAACGGCTTCATCACCTACATGCGTACGGACTCCACCACGCTCTCCGACACCGCGGTGTCGGCGGCGCGGGCGCAGGTCACGCAGCTCTACGGCGCCGACTACCTGCCGGAGAAGCCGCGCGTCTACGCGGGCAAGGTCAAGAACGCGCAGGAGGCGCACGAGGCGATTCGCCCTTCGGGTGATCGTTTCCGCACCCCGGCCGAGACGGGTCTGACCGGCGACCAGTTCCGCCTGTACGAGCTCATCTGGAAGCGGACCGTCGCCTCCCAGATGAAGGACGCGGTCGGCAACTCGGTCACCGTCAAGATCGGCGGCCGCGCGTCGGACGGCCGGGACGCCGAGTTCACCGCCTCCGGCAAGACGATCACCTTCCACGGGTTCATGAAGGCGTACGTCGAGGGCGCGGACGACCCGAACGCCGAGCTCGACGACCGCGAGAAGCGGCTGCCGCAGGTCGCGGAGGGCGACGCGCTGTCCGCCGAGGAGATCACGGCGGACGGCCACTCGACCAAGCCGCCGGCCCGCTACACCGAGGCCTCGCTGGTCAAGGAGCTGGAGGAGCGGGAGATCGGCCGCCCGTCGACGTACGCGTCGATCATCGGCACGATCCTGGACCGCGGATACGTCTTCAAGAAGGGCACGGCGCTCGTGCCGTCCTTCCTGTCGTTCGCCGTGGTCAACCTGCTGGAGACGCACTTCGGGCGGCTCGTCGACTACGACTTCACGGCCAAGATGGAGGACGACCTCGACCGCATCGCGCGGGGCGAGGCCCAGTCCGTGCCGTGGCTGAAGCGGTTCTACTTCGGCTCCGAGGACGCGTCCGAGGTCGTACCGGCCGACGGCGACCACCTCGGCGGCCTGAAGGAGCTGGTCACGGACCTCGGCGCGATCGACGCCCGGGAGATCTCCTCCTTCCCGGTCGGCGAGAGCATCGTGCTGCGCGTCGGCCGCTACGGGCCGTACGTCGAGCGCGGGGAGAAGGACGCCGAGGGCCACCAGCGGGCCGACGTGCCCGACGACCTGGCGCCGGACGAGCTGACGGTCGAGTACGCGGAGGAGCTGTTCGCGAAGCCGAGCGGCGAGTTCGAGCTGGGCAAGGACCCGGTGAGCGGGAACGAAATCGTCGCGAAGGACGGCCGCTACGGGCCGTACGTGACGGAGATCCTGCCCGAGGGCACGCCGAAGACCGGCAAGAACGCGGTGAAGCCGCGGACGGCCTCGCTGTTCAAGTCGATGAGCCTGGACACGGTCACGCTGGACGAGGCGCTGAAGCTGATGTCGCTGCCGCGCGTGGTCGGCGCGGACGCGGAGGGCGTGGAGATCACGGCCCAGAACGGCCGCTACGGCCCGTACCTGAAGAAGGGCACGGACTCGCGGTCGCTGGAGACCGAGGACCAGCTGTTCTCGATCACCCTGGACGAGGCCCTCGCCATCTACGCCCAGCCGAAGCAGCGGGGGCGCGCCGCGGCGAAGCCGCCGCTGAAGGAGCTGGGCACGGACCCGGTCAGCGAGAAGCCGGTGGTGGTCAAGGACGGCCGCTTCGGTCCGTACGTGACGGACGGCGAGACGAACGCGACGCTGCGGCGGGACGACGACGTCGAGACGATCACGCCGGAGCGCGGCTACGAGCTGCTGGCGGAGAAGCGCGCCAAGGGCCCGGCCAAGAAGACGGCGAAGAAGGCCCCGGCCAAGAAGGCGCCCGCGAAGAAGGCCACGGCGACGAAGACCACCGCGGCGAAGAAGACGACGGCGAAGAAGACCGCCGCGAAGAAGACGACGACGGCGGCGGCGAAGAAGACGGTCGCGAAGAAGGCGGCCGCGTCGGCCCCGTCGTCGGACGACTAGCGAACGGCCGGCAGACAGCCGGCAGACGGTTGGCAGGTGCCCGGGCCCGTGCGGATCGCACGGGCCCGGCGCCGTCCGGCCGGAGTGGGCGCGAGCAGGGCGGAAGTGGGGCCGGAGTGGGGCCGGGGTCACACCGGACGGTTATCCACAGGCTCCTCAGCGGCCGAGTGCAGCGGATAGGCTGGGCGGATGACGCGAGCCGAGCAGCCAACGGTCGTGACCGCCCCCGCGAACCCCACCTACGACGAAGCCCTCGCCGCGGATTCCCGCGAGCGGGCGGTGCGCGCCCTGCTGCGCACCCCCAGGCTGCGCCGGCTGTGGAGCGCCCAGCTGGTGAGCGGCATCGGCGATGCCCTCGCCCTGCTGGTGCTGGTGCTGCTGGCCTTCCAGACGGCGGTCTCCGAAGAGACCTTCGGCGGCGGATACCAGGGCTGGGCCCTCACCGTCGCCGCCGTCTTCGGCGTCCGGATCCTCGCCACCCTGATCTTCGGCGCCGTCCTGCTCGGCCCGCTGGCCAAGCTCCTCGCCCCGAAGGAGGCCGGCGGCAAGCTGGACCGCCGCTGGACGATGATCGGCGCCGACGGGATCCGGCTCGGCCTGTTCGTCGTCGCCCCGCTCTGGCTCGACTGGATCCCGGCCCACGCGCTGACCGCGCTGCTGGCCACCGTCTTCGTCTCCGGCGTCGCCGAGCGCCTGTGGACCCTGGCCAAGGACAGCGCGGCTCCCGCCCTGCTGCCCTCGCCGCCGCCCGAGGGGGCGACCGTACGGCCGCTGCCGGACCACCTCGACGCGCTGCGCCGGCTGAACCTGCGCACGTCCTTCGCCGCGCTGCCCGTCGCCGCCGCCGTGCTGCTCGCCGCGACCCTGGTCGGCAAGGCCCTCGGCCTCGGCGTGGACTGGTTCGCCGAGAACCAGGCCGCCCTCGGCTCGTACGTGGCCTCCGGCCTCTTCGCGGCGTCCGTCTCGCTGCTGCTCCCGCTGGTGCTGCCCGGCGCGAAGACCCCGCGCCCGCGTTCCCCGCTGGAGGGCCTGCGGGCCCCCAAGACGGGGGACCGCCCGGAGAAGGGCCGTACGGGGGCCATTCCGCTGCTCGTCCTGTCCTGCGCCGCCGTCGCCGGAGCCGTGGCCAGTGCGGCCGCCGTCGCCGTCCTGCACGCCTTCGACCTGGGCGGCGGCCCCGCCACCTTCTCCCTGCTCGTCCTGGCCCTGCTCGGCGGCACCGCCCTCGGCATCCGCGCCACCCAGGCCGGCAAGGTGCTGCCCGCGCTGTCCCGGCGCCGGCTGCTCGCCCTGGCCATCGCGGTGGCCGGGCTCGCGCTGCTGCTGACCGGACTGGTCCCGGACACGGCGACCGTGCTGTTCCTGTCGCTGCTCGCCGGCACCTCCGCGGGCGTGGCCGCCAACACCGGGCACACCCTGCTCGACCAGGAGACCGAGGAGTTCCGCCGGGCCCGCGTCACCGAGCACCTCCAGGCCGTCGTACGGGTGGCCGTGGGCATCGGAGCCGTCCTCGCCCCGGTCCTGGCCGCGGCGATCGGCCCGCACCGGCTCGCCGCCGGGGACGTGGTCTTCGCGCACGGCGGAGCCGCCTTCACCCTGATGCTGGTCGGCGCCCTGCTGCTGCCCGTCGCCGTCGTGGTCCTCGCCAAGGCCGACGACCGCAGCGGCGTACCGCTGCGCCGCGATCTGCGCGAGGCGCTGCGCGGCGGGGAGCCGGTCCAGGCGGCGTCCGACGCCGGGTTCTTCATCGCCCTGGAGGGCGGGGACGGCGCCGGCAAGTCCACCCAGGTCGAGGCCCTGGCCGACTGGATACGGGGCAAGGGCCACGAGGTCGTCGTGACCCGCGAGCCCGGGGCCACCCCGGTCGGCAAGCGGCTCCGCTCGATCCTGCTCGACGTCTCCTCGGCCGGGCTGTCGAACCGCGCCGAGGCCCTGCTGTACGCCGCCGACCGCGCGGAGCACGTGGACACCGTCGTCCGGCCCGCCCTGGAGCGCGGCGCGGTCGTCATCTCCGACCGCTACATCGACTCCTCGGTGGCCTACCAGGGCGCCGGCCGCGATCTGTCCCCGACCGAGATCGCCCGGATCTCGCGCTGGGCCACCGACGGGCTCGTCCCGAACCTGACCGTGCTGCTCGACGTGTCGCCGGAGACGGCCCGCGAGCGGTTCACGGAGGCCCCGGACCGGCTGGAGTCGGAGCCGGCCGAGTTCCACCAGCGGGTGCGGGCCGGGTTCCTGACGCTGGCCGCGGCCGACCCCGGGCGCTACCTGGTGGTCGACGCCGGGCAGGACCCGGAGTCCGTGACCACGGTCGTACGCCACCGCCTGGACCGGATGCTCCCGCTCTCGGAGGCCGAGGTGGCCGCCCAGGCCGAGGCCCGGCGCAAGGCCGAGGAAGACGCCCGGCGCCGGGCCGAGGAAGAGGCGGCGCGCAAGGCGGAGGAGGAGCGGCTGCGCGCGGAGGAGGAAGCCCGGCTCAGGGCCGAGGCGGAAGCCGCCCGGATCAAGGCCGAGGCCGAGGCCGCCCGCAAGGCGGAGGAGGAGCGGCTGCGCGCCGAGGAGGAGGCCCGCGCCCGGGCCGAGGCCGAGCGGCTGCGCGCGGAGGCCGAGGAGAAGGCCCGCGCGGCGGAGCAGGAGCGGCTGCGCAAGCAGGCCGAGGAGGAGGCCCGGCTGCGCGCCGAGGCCGAGGAGCGGCGGCTGGAGAAGCAGCGGCGTGCCGAGGAGGCCCTGTTGAGGGCCGAGGAGGCGCGCCGGCTGGCGGAGGCCTCGGCGGCAGCGGCGGCCGCGCAGGCCGCGGCGGCTTCGGCTGCGGCGGCTGCGCCGGCCCCCGCCCCGGCTCCCGCGGCTCCCGCGCCGGCCCCCGCCGCTCCCGCCCCCAAGGTGCCGATGACCAAGGAGCCGCTGCCGGACGACGTGACGGTGGAGACCCCGCTGGTCAAGCGGGTCGTCCAGCCGGACGACGTGACGCAGACGGTCCCGGTGCCGAAGATCGACCCGGCGGCGGAGACCTCGGTCCTGCCCGCCGCCGCGCCGGCCGGCCCGGCGGACGAGACGGCGGTCCTGCCGCCCGTACCGGTGTCCGGTCCGACCGACGAGACGGCGGTCCTGCCGCCCGTACGGCCGTCCCGTAAAAGCCCTCCGGCCGGTCAGGCCCCGTCCGGCCCGGCCCGGTCCGCCACGCGGCCGACGGCCCGGCGTCCGGAGGAGAGCCCGGCCGACCGGGTGCCGCCGGGCATCTTCCGGGATGCCGGCGAGGACGCGACCCGCGAGCTGCCGGTCTTCGGCGCCGACGGCCGTCCGGGCGGGCAGGGACAGGAGGACCGGCAGGGGCAGCCCACCCGGCCGAGCCGGCCGCGGCCCGCCTGGGCCGAGGAGACCCCGCTGGACGACCTGCCGACCCTGGCGGACGAGCTGCTCGGCCCGCGCCGGGACGACGACGAAGAGGGCGGTCCGCGCCGCCGCTGACGGGGATTGTCAGTGGCGCACGCCACACTGGGGGCGGGCAGGAGCAGGACGAGCGGCACGGACGGCCAAGGCGACGACGGCCGGTGAAAGGCGGTGGGCGGGATGCCCGTATGGGACGACCTGGTGGGACAGGAGCGGGTTCAGGCGCAGCTGGCCGCCGCCGCTCGTGACGCCGACGCCCTGGTCACCGCCATCGAGACCGGGGTGGCACCGCCCGCCGCGTCCAAGATGACCCACGCCTGGCTGTTCACCGGGCCGCCCGGCTCCGGGCGGGCCACCGCGGCCCGGGCCTTCGCGGCCGCGCTCCAGTGCACGAGCCCGGACCGCGCCCTCGGGGGCGAGCCGGGCTGCGGGTTCTGCGACGGCTGCCACACCACCCTGGTCGGCACGCACGCGGATGTGGAGATCGTCCGTACCGATCTGCTGTCCATCGGCGTGAAGGAGACGCGCGACCTGGTCCGTCGGGCGCAGCTCTCCCCGGCCGTGGGCCGCTGGCAGGTCATCGTCCTGGAGGATGCCGACCGGCTGACCGAGGGCGCGGGCAACGTGCTCCTCAAGGCCGTGGAGGAGCCCGCTCCGCGGACCGTGTGGCTGCTGTGCGCGCCCTCCCTGGAGGACGTGCTGCCCACCATCCGCTCCCGCTGCCGGCACCTGACCCTGCGCACCCCGCCGGTCGCCGCGGTCGCCGACGTGCTGGTCCGGCGCGACGGTATCGAGCCCGCCGTCGCCGGGGCCGTCGCGCGCGCGACGCAGGGGCACATCGACCGGGCCCGCCGGCTCGCCACCGACGAGTCCGCCCGTACCCGCCGCGCCGCCGTGCTGAAGCTCCCGCTCCGCATCGATGACGTGGGCGGCTGCCTCAAGGCCGCCCAAGAGCTCGTCGACGCCGCCGCCGAGGATGCCAAGCAGGTCGCAGAGGAGGTCGACACGAAGGAGACCGAGGACCTGCGGGCCGCGCTCGGCGCCGGGGCCGGCACCGGCGGGCGGATGCCGCGCGGCACGGCGGGCGTGATGAAGGAGCTCGAGGACCGGCAGAAGCGCCGCCGCACCCGCACCCAGCGCGACACCCTCGACCTGGCGCTGACCGACCTCACCGGCTTCTACCGGGACGTGCTGGCCCTCCAGCTCGGCTCTTCGCTGGCGATCGCGAACGAGGAGATACGGGCCGACCTCGACCGGATCGCCCGCGAGTCCGGACCGGAACGCACCCTGCGCCGGATCGAGGCGATCATCGCCTGCCGCGAGGCGCTGGACCGGAACGTGGCCCCGCTCCTCGCGGTCGAGGCGATGACGATGTCCCTGCGCGCGGGCTGAGCGAGCCGGCGCCCCGCCCTCGTTGACCGCTTCACCCGTATGAGCGATCCGGCGAGGTCGGGCTGCGGAGCGCGGGCTCCGGGCGGGCCTGAGGTGCTCCACATGGCGGCGGGCCGCCGGTCGGCGTCCGCCCGCCCGGCCGGGCTGCCCGGCAGGCCGTAGGCTCCGGGAATGGACACCAGTCGCCTGCTGCGTACCACCGGAACCGTGATCGCAGCCGCCGGGCTGCTGCTCTCCGGGTGCACCTCGGCCGGGTCGGGGGGCCCGCAGGCGGCCGCCTCTTCGTCCGGGGGCGCCGCGCGGTCGGCGGCTCCGACCGCGGTCCCGGCGGCGCTGCGCCCGTACTACGAGCAGAAGCTGAACTGGCGCGAGTGCGGTGTCCCCGGGTTCCAGTGCGCCACGATGAAGGCCCCGCTGGACTACGCGCACCCCGAGGCCGGGCAGGACGTGGACATCGCCGTGGCCCGCCGCCAGGCCACCGGCCCCGGCAAGCGGCTGGGCTCGCTGGTGGTCAACCCGGGCGGACCGGGCGGTTCCGGCATCGGGTACCTCCAGGCGTACGCGGGCATCGGCTACCCGGCACCCGTGCGCGCCCAGTACGACATGGTCTCGTTCGACCCGCGCGGGGTGGACCGCAGCAGTCCGGTGCAGTGCCTGACGGGACCGGAGATGGACAAGTTCACGCAGGTGGACCAGACGCCGGACAACGCGGCGGAGCGGGCCGAGCTGGTGACCGCGTTCAAGCAGTTCGCCGACGGCTGCAAGGCGCGCTCGCAGCGGGTCCTGCCGCACGTCTCCACCGTCGAGGCGGCCCGGGACATGGACATGCTGCGCGCGGTGCTGGGCGACGAGAAGCTGACGTACGTCGGCGCCTCGTACGGCACCCTCCTCGGTGCGACGTACGCGGACCTCTTCCCCGGCCGGGTCGGCCGCCTCGTCCTGGACGGCGCGATGGACCCCTCCCGTCCGGCGCTCGAAATGAACCGGGACCAGACCGGGGGCTTCGAGACGGCCCTGCGCTCCTTCTCCAAGGACTGCGTGAAGCAGCCCGACTGCCCGCTCGGCAAGGGCAGCCCGGAGGCGGTGGCGGACCGCCTCCAGGAGTTCTTCCGCAAGGTCGACGCCCAGCCCGTGCCCAGCGGCGATCCGGCCCGCCCCCTGGGCGAGTCCCTCGCGACGACCGGGGTGATCGCGGCGCTGTACGACGAGAGCGCGTGGCCGCAGCTGCGGGAGGCACTGACGGCGGCGATGAACGGCGACGGGTCCGGCCTGCTCGGCCTCGCCGACAGCTACTACGAGCGCGAGCCGGACGGGAAGTACGCGAACCTGATGTTCGCGAACGCCGCGGTGAACTGCCTCGACCAGCCGCCCGCCTTCGCCGGCCCGGAGGCGGTGGACGCGGCCGTGCCCTCCTTCGAGAAGGCCTCCCCGGTGTTCGGCGCAGGCCTCGCCTGGGCCTCGCTGAACTGCGCGTACTGGCCGGTCAAGGCCACCGGCGAGGCCCGCGCCCTGAACGCGAAGGGCGCCCCGCCGATCGTGGTGGTCGGCACGGTCCGCGACCCGGCGACCCCGTACAAGTGGGCCCAGGCCCTGGCGAAGCAGCTCGACTCGGGAGTCCTGCTCACGTACGACGGCGACGGCCACACGGCGTACGGCCGCGGCAGCTCCTGCATCGACACGGCGATCAACACGTACCTCCTGCGGGGCACCCCGCCGCAGGACGGCAAGAAGTGCAGCTGACGCCGCTGACGCCGCCGACGCCATGATTCACCCCATATGCGAGACATGTCCGACCCCCGCGCAATGCGGTTCAGGGCACCCCGTTCGAGCCTGTAGACTTGGCGCCGCTGCTGATGAGAGCTCCTCTCCAAGGGAACACTTGTCTACCCAGCGGTGCCGCCTTAGCTCAGTTGGCCAGAGCAACGCACTCGTAATGCGTAGGTCTCGGGTTCGAATCCCGAAGGCGGCTCTGTAGAAGCCCCAGGACTCACTCGCCGTGACCTGGGGCTTTTGCTATTTCCGGGGCGGGGCGGCGCGTGCGGCCGCGGCCTTCCGCTGGAGGGGGACCCGGCTCTGCCGTGGCCCCGGCGGCGCTCTTCCCGATGTGGCCGGCGGGGGCGTGGCCCGGGAGCCGTCCTCCTGGGGCCGGCCGCAACTCCAGTCCGAGTCCTTGCGTCGCCGCCCCCCGCCGCCGCGCCCTCTCCTGCGTGTCAGCCTTGGGCGCGGGCCCTCAGCCAGCGCTCGGCGGACGTCGCGTTCATCGTGTAGAAGAACTCCGACTTGAGCCCCGGCTCGTCCGTGAGGGCCTCCACCCATGTCATCGGCCAGTTGCGGCGCTTGTAGTGCTTGCGCACTGCGCGCGTGAATGCCGAGAGGTTGCCCTGGAGGCTCTTCTTCTCCATGTCCAGGTGGCTTGCGAGGGAGGTGTAACTGACCCGTGTGTCAGGCTGCTTGGCCAGGAAGTCGAGGACGCGGGCGACCGTCTGTACCGATCCCAGAGGTTCGATCATCAGCCTGCGGAAGTCCGCCACGGTCCATTCGATCACCGGGAGCGCGTCGCCATCCGGAGAGGTCGCCGCCGAGGCGCCTTCGTGATCGACCGGCGGAACCGTGGAGACGGTGGGAGTAACGGCCGTGGCGCCGCTCAGTTCCGCGAGGTAGGCGTACACCTGCGTCACGTACTGGCTCGGCACGGGTACCGAGACGAACTGCTGTTGTGTTCCCTGCTCCATGGTTCCTCCCCGGGTCTGCCCGTCAGTCCTTCTGTCTGGCGGCAGGACTCACTTTGCCGCATCGACAGTCAACTTGACTACCGGTTAATGCCAGTTTCTTCCATGTCCAGAAGCCGTCCCTCCGGGGCTACTTGAGGCTCGGGCGCCTCCGTGCGAGTCGCTTGAGCCCTGCCCGGCGGGTGAGCCCGCCGGAGGCGAGGGATTCGGGGTGGGGGTGCTCATGCGCGGCTCGGTTCGTGATGGGGTGGAACTCGCCGACCCGGCGCGTGCCGTTGATGTGGAGATGCGCGCATGTCCACTGCGAAGAGTGATCAGAAGAGTGATGAACAGATTGGCATGCTGACCGCCCGTGACCCCTCACGGCTTCCCCCGAGGAAACGCGCATGACCGTGCACACTGTGACGCCGCTCGACGGAGCACTTCCGGTGCCCGAGCGGGTCTGGTACGCCTCCTACGGCTCCAACATGCACATGGACCGGCTTGCCGCGTACATCGCGGGAGGCAGGCCCCCGGGCGCCGCGCGTACGTACCCGGGGTGCCGGGACCGGCGGGCGCCGGAGCGGTCCATCGCGGTGGAGTTGGCCGGCCGCCTCTACTTCGCGACTGAGTCCGCCGTGTGGACGGGTGGGCGCGGGCTCTACGATCCGACCGCCCCGGGCCGTATGCGTGGACGCGCGCACCTGGTCACCGTCGGCCAGATCTCCGACATCGCCGCGCAGGAGATGTACGGGGAGCCCGGACGTGACCTCGACCTGACGGCGGTTCTTCGCGAGGGCCGCTCCGAGGTGGGCCCCGGACGCTACGAGACCCTGATCTGTCCCGGGACGATCGAAGGCATCCCCGTCCTGACGTTCACGGCACCGTGGAGGCTCCAGGACGTGGACGTGCTCATGCCCTCCGCGGCCTACCTGCGGTACCTGGCCGGTGGACTCCTGGAATCAGGGCCGTGGGAGAAGCAGGACATCGCGAACTACCTGGCCGCCTGCCCGGGTGCGGCGGGCAGCTGGACGGCCCGTCAGGTGCTGGAGCTGCTGGCCGCCGACATCGGACAGTGAACCGGGGCCGGTCGGCGGGGGCCTGGGGACAACGCGCGGTGCCGGGGGTCAGATCGGCGGAGGGGCGTTGCCGGCTCCGCGTGCCGACCGACCGGCCTCACGGACATCGGCATCCGTGCTGCGCCGCAACACGAAGATCCTCAGCAGGGAGAGCAGACTCGGACCGCACAATGCGCCGGCGATCCAACCGTTCGTCGGCATCGCATACAGTCCGCCCCCGAGCATCAGTACCGACAGCGCGACCGCAGAGTGCAGCAGCCGCATCCGGTGCTTGTGATTGCGGGCGGCCATCTGCTCACCTGCCTCCCGTTCCTTCTCCCTTTCCACAGCATGTGCACGGCGCTGCGCCTCGGCCTCCTCCGCGGCCGCCTTCCGGGCTGCGTCGGCTTCCTGCCGCTCAAGCCGGAGCTTGCTCAGCTCGTGTTCGCGCCGGAGCTGCGGTTCGAGGGCTTTGAGAGCGACCTGGAGCTTCTCGGGGCCGCCGAGTGCCTCCCCCCACTGGGCCGCAATGCCGAGGCCGGCGGACAGGACCGGGTCGGCGCCGGCGGGCCCGGGGAGTTGAGCCGGCTGGTCTTCGAGGCTCATGCCTGCGCTCCTCCGTCGCCGCCGCCGCCCACGGGCGCGTAGTCATGTTCGGTGGGTGCTGGTGGGGGGCCGAGGCGGAGGAACAGCCGGGCCAGGGTGTGGTTCAGAGTGTCGGCCGCGGGTTCGACGTCGTCAGCGTCGTACCCGTCCGATTCGACGTGGACGAAGCCGCGCGAAGGCAAGCCGGACCGGCGGGGCCCTGTCCGAGGCAGCTCACGGGCCATCAGGTCGATGCTGCGGGCGACGTCACTCAGGGGCCGGTGGCTGAGCTGAGCCACTAGGTCCAGGAACATGCGGATGACCGTCTGCTGGGTCTCTTCAACTCTTCGGCCGGGGTCGAAGTTTCGAGAGGCATCGAGGAACTGCGTGATCCGCGCGCCATCGCCCGTGCTGATGAACCGCTTCAGGGCGCGGTCGATGATGCGGCGCCTGTCCGGCCAGCCATCCGGATCGCTTCCGTCCAGGGCGGCCGTGACGGCCAGCCTTGCGAACCGTGTTGCCAGACGGTCGGGGTCGATCGGCCCGTTCTCCATGCGCCCCCCTCGATGTCCCGCAAACACGGTAGCGAGACGGGGTGCTCGCGTCAGTGCCTTGAGCGGCGGGAAGCTGGCTTCGTTACCAAGAGTGACTGGTGGAGGGTTGCTGACCTGGGGGAAGAGAGCGTTCATCACGAGGGGTGACCGGCTGCGGAGGGTGGTTGGGGGCCCGGTCGCTGG
>NZ_LGDB01000019.1:0-13466 GCF_001279655.1 Streptomyces sp. WM6372
GAGTCGGGGTCGGGTGGCCGGGCCGGGGTTGGCCGCGGTCGGGTGGGCCGGGCCGGGGTGGGCCGGGCTGGGGTCAGGACTCCGTCAGGCGGGCCGCCGCGCGCAGTTGGCGGGCGTTGGAGCCCTGGAGGAAGCGGATCACCGTTTCCAGTTCCGCCGTCGTGAACTCCTCGCACAGCTCGGCCACCTCGCGGGCCCAGTCGTCGAACAGCGGCCGGATCTCCTCCAGCCGCTCCGGCAACGCCTCCACCAGGACCCGCCGCTTGTCCGTCGGGTGCTTGACCCGGCGGACGAAGCCCTTGCGCTCCAGCCGGTCGACCAGGCCCGTCACCGAGGCCGGGGCCAGCCCCGACTGCTGGGACAGCTCCTTCGCCGTGAGCGGACCGCGCCGCATGAGCAGGTCCAGGGTCTTCGTCTCGGTCGCGCTGAGGCCCTGCTTCGCGGCCGCCGCCTCGTGGAACACCACGGTCGCCGCGCTCGTCTCCCGGCCCGTGCGGTTCAGCTCGGCCAGCACCGCTTCCCGGCGGGGGGTCTTCTCGTCGGTCGTGTCGGTCATGCACCCACCGTACCAAGTATTTAGTTCGGTCGAACGAAAGAGTTGCGATCTCGCACGCCTCCGTGCGAGTCTTTCGTTCGTCCGAACGAAATACATGTGGAGGCCCCGCCATGACCGTGCCCGCGCCCGCCCCCCCCCCCCCCCCCCCCCCGAATCCGGACCCGGACCTGGCCCCGGACCCGACGGCGACCCCCTATCCGCGCCGCTGGGCCGCCGCCGTCGTCATGATGGTCGCCGCGCTCATGGACCTGCTCGACGTGACCGTCGTCAACGTCGCCCTCCCCTCCATAGGCCGGGACCTGCACGCCTCGCAGAGCGCCCTCCAGTGGCTCGTCTCCGCCTACCTCCTCGGCTTCGCCGCCACCCTGATCGTCTCCGGGCACCTAGGCGACCGGTACGGCCGCAAGGCTCTCTTCCTCGCCGGAACCGCCGGCTTCGGCCTCGCCAGCCTCGGCTGCGGCCTCGCCCAGAGCCCCGGCCAGCTGATCGCCGCCCGCGCCGTGCAAGGCGTCATGGCCGCGCTGCTGATGCCCCAGGTGCTCGGCTCGTTCCGCACCCTGTTCCAGGGCAAGGAGCGCGGCGCCGTCTTCGGGATGTACGGGGCCGTCGGCGGCTTCGCCGCCGCCGTCGGACTGCTGCTCGGCGGCCTGCTCACCGACGCCGACCTGTTCGGCTGGGGCTGGCGGTCCATCTTCCTCGTCAACGTGCCCGTCGCCGCGGCCGCCTGCCTGGCCGGAGCCGTCCTCGTCCCCGCCACCCGCGAACGCGGCGCCGGCCGGCCCGACCTGGCCGGCAGCCTCGTCCTGGCCGCCGCCCTGAGCGCCATCGTGCTGCCGCTCGTCCAGGGCGAGGCCAATGACTGGCCGCTGTGGGGCTGGCTGTGCCTGACCGCCGGGGTGCTCGCCGTCGTCGGCCTCGGTTTCCTCGAAGCCCGCCGCCGCGGGACGGCGACCGTGCCGCTGCTGCCCGTCCGGGCCTTCCGGCTGCCCGCCTTCTCCGTCGGCCTCGCGGTCCAACTGCTCTTCGCCGTCGGCATGCAGGGCTTCTTCCTGGTCTTCGCGATCTGGCTCCAGGGCGGCGAGGGCTACACCCCGATGCAGGCCGGCGTGGTCACCGTCGCCTTCTCCGTCGGCAGCTTCCTGACCGCCCCGGCCGCCGACGCCCTCGCCGTCCGCTTCGGCCGCCTCGTCCTGGCCGGTGGCGCGCTGCTGATGGCGGGCGGGTTCGCGGACGTCTGGTACGCCGTCTCCGATTCCAGCGCCGCGCACACCGGGGCATGGCCGCTCGTCCCGGGCCTGCTCGTCGCGGGCGCCGGACTCGGCTTCCTGGTCGTGCCGCTGGTGAACGTCGTACTGTCCGCCGTCCCCGCCGACATCGCGGGCGGGGCCTCCGGGATCTTCTCCACCGCCCAGCAGTTCGGCGGCGCGCTGGGCGCGGCCGTCATCGGCAGCGTCTTCTTCGGCGCCCTCGCGGACGGCGGCCCCACGCACGCCCTGACCACCGCGATGCCCTGGGTGAGCGCCGGGTTCCTGCTCAGCGCGGTGCTCTGCCTGGCCCTGCCGCGCACGGCGGTGTCGCCCGAACCGGCTCCGGCCGCCGAGCCGGTGACGGCTTAACAGGTCCGCGGCAAGGGGCCGTGACGCAGGAACGGCCCCGGCCCCCTGGCGGGGGGGTCGGGGCCGGATCCTTCACTCGTGCGATGGGATATGACTACCCACGCCGGCCGTGCTTTGAACCGCTCTCAGCCCGACAACTTGTCCCTCGACTCGTCCCGCGTCCGCGCCGCGTTCGCCGAGCCCCGGCCCGGGCCCCGGCCCCGACCCGGACCCCCGCTCCGGTTCCGCACCGGCCTCCGGTCATGTGTCACAGTCCAGCACCGTGCGGCACAGTCCGCACCGGGCGCGCACCGGCCCGCGCACGGGCAGCCTCAGCCGCTGCCCGCACACCGGGCACGGGAAGCTCACCCGCGTCCCCGTCCCCCTCCCCGTCCCCGCCGGGTCCGGTTCGAAGCGGTACGAAGCCCCCGGCGCGGCGGCGCCCGCCCGCCGGTCCCGGGCGTAGCGGCGCCGCTCGGCGCGGTCCGCGGCCGCCAGCGGGGCCCGGCGCAGCTCCCGCTCGGCGAGCGCGCGGCCGCGCACGTACGCCTCGTACGCCTGCGGGCTGGTGAACCAGGCGGACAGGTCCTCGCCGAGCAGCAGGGCGCGCCGGGCGAGGACGTAGCCGAACTCCTCGGGGGTGAGGTAGCCGAGCTTCTGGTGGGTGAGCTCGTCCTCGCGGTAGGCGTCGAGGAGCAGCCAGCCGACGCCGAGGTAGGCGGCGGCGGTGTCGGTGAGGATCTCGTTGTCGGCGGTGGCCGGGAAGCGCAGGTCCAGCCGGTGCAGCAGGACGTGCGTGACCTCGTGCGCCAGGGCGGCGGCCAGATCGCGGCGGTGGGTGCGGAAGCGGTCGTTGGCCTCGATGAAGTACTCGGGCCCCGCGGCCAGTTCGACGGTGGCCGCCTGCTCCATCGCCCGGAAGCAGACCACCATCCGGGCGTCGGGCAGCCGCAGCGCGCCCACGATCGCGGAGGCCACGCGGTGCGCGCCGAGGTGGAGGTCCTCGTCGGCGGCGAAGGCGGCGTCGGCGGGGGAGAAGCTCGTGTCGTAGGCCCGGACCCCCTCGTACGAGAGCCGCCGGAACAGGGCCGTGACCGCGGCGCGGACGGTGTCGAGATGCGGAAATCCGTGCTCGACGGGGCTGGTGCGGCGGCCGCTGCGCGTCATGCCGTCCCCCACACCGCAGATTGTCCGAAAACGCGTTCTTGATGTCCGGCGAGAGATGGGTGTGACATGTACGTGTCATTCACCCGATGACGCGCACGGCCCAACCCCCCACGAAAGGCAGTGTGTCGACCATGTCCACCCTTGCCGCACTCCTCAAGCGCACCCTCGCCGTCGGCGCGGTGGCGCTCGCCGCCGTCAGTCTCCAGCCCGGCGCGGCCAGCGCCTCCCAGGCCCCCGTCGTCGGCGGCACCCGCGCCGCCCAGGGCGAGTTCCCCTTCATGGTCCGCCTCTCCATGGGCTGCGGCGGCGCCCTCTACACCCAGCAGATCGTCCTCACCGCCGCCCACTGCGTGAGCGGCTCCGGGAACAACACCTCCATCACCGCCACCGCCGGAGTCGTCGACCTCAACAGCTCCAGCGCCATCAAGGTCAAGTCCACCAAGGTCCTCCAGGCCCCCGGCTACAACGGCAAGGGCAAGGACTGGGCCCTCATCAAGCTCGCCAAGCCGATCAACCTGCCCACCCTCAAGATCGCCGACACCAAGGCCTTCGACAACGGCACCTTCACCGTCGCCGGCTGGGGCGCCACCCGCGAGGGCGGCGGCCAGCAGCGCTACCTGATGAAGGCCACCGTGCCGTTCGTCTCCGACGCCAGCTGTCAGAGCTCGTACGGCAGCGACCTCGTCCCCAGCGACGAGATCTGTGCCGGGCTGCCCCAGGGCGGCGTCGACACCTGCCAGGGCGACTCCGGCGGCCCGATGTTCCGCCGCGACGACAACAACGCCTGGATCCAGGTCGGCATCGTCAGCTGGGGCGAGGGCTGCGCCCGGCCCAACTTCCCCGGCGTCTACACCGAGGTCTCCACCTTCGCCACCGCCATCAAGAACGCGGCCGCGACCCTCTGAGCCCAGCGCCCCCGGTACCCCGAGTACCCCCAGCACCCCCCGCGCCCTGAGCACCCCCTGCGCCCCTCCCGCCTCGTCCTTCCGGCCCCATGCACCCGGGCCGGAAGGACGAGGCGCCGGCCGCCGTACGTGCGTAAGGTCGGCCGCAGTGGCACACGGCCGGCACCCCGCCGGCCCGGCCCCGCCCGGTTGCGGGCCGACGCGCCCGCCGGTCCCATGGGAGGGCACACGCAGCGGGCGACAGTGGGGCAGGCAGCGCATGGCGATCAGAGTGGTCATCGCCGACGACCAGGAGATGGTCAGGACCGGATTCCGGATGATCCTCGAAAGCCAGCCGGACATCGAGGTCGTCGCCGACGCCGCCGACGGCGAGGCCGCCCTCGCGGCCGTCGCCGCACACCGGCCGGACGTCCTCCTCCTCGACATCCGCATGCCGAAGCTCGACGGCCTCGAAGTCACCCGGAGACTCGCCGACCGGGACGGTCCGCGCATCGTGATCGTCACCACCTTCGACCTCGACGAGTACGTCCACGCCGCGCTCCACGGAGGAGCATCGGGCTTCCTCCTGAAAGACGCCAGCCCCGCGATGCTGGTTGAGGCGGTCCGCGCGGCAGCCGTCGGCGACTCCCTCGTCTCACCCGCCATCACGGTACGGCTGCTGCGCGAAATGGCGCCCCGGGCCGCCGGCGCCCAGGCCGCCCGCCGCCCCTCCGAGCCCCTGACGGAACGCGAACAGGACGTCGTACGGTGCGTCGCCCGCGGCCGTACGAACGCCGAGATCGCGGGCGAGCTCTTCGTCTCCCTGTCCACGGTCAAAACCCACCTGGCCAACGTCCAGACGAAGCTCGACGCCCGCAACCGCGTGGAGATCGCCGCCTGGGCCTGGGAATCCGGCCTGGCCGCGCCCCCGACATGAGCCCGCTCGCCTCCTGGGCCCGCCGCCACCCGCACGCCGCCGACGGGGTCCGGCTCACCCTCTCCCTCGTCCTGCTGGCCCTCGTCACCTTCGAGGGCGTCGTCCTCGCCCGCCAGCCCAGCCTCCCGCACGCCGCCGTGTGGATCTCCGGCATCCTCGTCTGCCTCAGCGCCGCGCCCTGGCCCGCCGTCCCCCTCCTCACCCGCGCCTGGTTCGCCGCCGCCGTCACCTGGACCGTCACCCTCCTGCTCATCTTCGGCAACCACCCCCTCGTCGTCTGGGGCGGCGGCGAGGCCATCGCCCTCCTCGTCCTCCTCTCCCAGGTCCTGCTCCGCGCCCCCGCCCGCACCGCCGCCGTCCTCGGCCCCCTCCTCGGCCTCGGCTGCATGGCCGTGCCCGTCCGCGACACCAACCCCGGCCGGTTCACGCTCCTGTTCTCCGTCCTGGCCGTCGTCGTCGGCGCGTACTCGGTCCTGCTGCGCCTCCAGTCCGTCCAGCGCGTGCGCGAGCTGAGCGCCGTACGCACCGCGGAACGCCTGGAGCTCGCCCGCGAGCTCCACGACCTCGTCGCCCACCACGTCACCGGCATCGTCGTGGAGGCCCGCGCCGCCCGCTTCACCCAGGTCTCCGCCGAACGGGCCGCCGAGATCTTCGGCCGCATCGAGACCGCCGGGGACGAGGCCCTGGGCTCCATGCGCCGCCTCGTCAAGATCCTCCGCGAGAGCGAGGACCAGCCACCCGGCGGCAGCGGCCGGCCCGGCACCGCGCCCGTCGCCGGCCTCGCCGACATCCGCACGCTCACGGAGCGCTTCTCCGCCACCGGCCCGCCCGTCGCCCTGTACGTGGAGGAAGGGCTGGCGGACCGGCTCCCCGGCGACGTCGCCGCCACCGCCCACCGCATCGTCCTCGAAGCGCTCACCAACACGGCCAAGCACGCCGCGACCGCCACCGCCGTCCGCGTCGGCCTGCGGACCGTCCCCGCCGGACTGGAGGTCCGCATCGCCGACGACGGAGGCCGCCCGGCCCGCCTCTCCGAGACCGCCCGGGGCGGCGGCTACGGCCTCGTCGGCATGGCCGAACGCGCCGAGGCCCTCGGCGGCTCCCTCACCGCCGGACCCGCCCCGGAGGGAGGCTGGCTGGTCACCGCCGTCCTCCCGCTCTGAGAAGGGCCCCGTCTCACGGATCGGCTCGCCGAGGAACCACACGCGCCCGCCACGTATTCTCGGGAACCATGAACAACAGCGCCCCCGACGAAGCCGCCACCGCAGCCACCGCCACCCCCGGCGCCGTCGACGAGACCGTCGCCGCCGAACTGGCCCGCCTGCGCGACAGCATCGACAACATCGACGCCGCCGTGGTCCACATGCTCGCCGAGCGCTTCAAGTGCACCCAGCAGGTCGGCCACCTCAAGGCCAAGCACCAGCTGCCCCCGGCCGACCCGACCCGCGAGGCCAACCAGATCGCCCGGCTCCGCCAGCTCGCGGAGAACGCCAAACTCGACCCCGCGTTCGCCGAGAAGCTCCTCAACTTCATCATCGCCGAGGTCATCCGCCACCACGAGACGATCGCCGCGGGCGAAGAGTAGGCGGGAGCGGACGAACGGGGCCCGGCCTTCGGGCAGCATGGGCCCCATGTCCGCACTGACGCGCAACGAAGCGCAGCTCCGAGCCCAGCTCCTCGACGTCCAGCACTACGCCGTCACCCTCGACCTCACCGGCGGCGACGACACCTTCGAGTCCACGACCGTCATCCGCTTCACCGCCCGCAGTGCCGGGGACACCTTCGTGGAGCTGAAACCGGACGAACTGCACTCCGCCGAACTCGACGGCAGCCCCCTCGACCCCGCCGGCCTCGCCGACAACCGCCTCGCCCTCACCGGCCTCGGCGAAGGCCCCCACGAACTGCGCATCGCCGCCCGCATGCGCTACTCCCGCACCGGCGAGGGCCTGCACCGCTTCACCGACCCCGCCGACGGCGAGGCGTACGTGTACAGCCAGATGTTCATGGACGACATCCAGCGCGTCTTCCCGGCCTTCGACCAGCCCGACCTCAAGGCCGTCTTCGAGTTCACCGTCACCGCCCCCGCCCACTGGACCGTCCTCGCCAACGGCATCACCGAACGCGTCGGCGACCGTGGCACGGACGGCGCCGGCATCTGGAAGTCCGCCCCCACCCCCGTCATCTCCACCTACCTCGCGGCCGTCGCCGCCGGCCCCTGGCACAGCATCCGCACCGAACACGCCGGGCTCCCCTTCGGCATCCACTGCCGCCGGTCCCTCGCCCCGCACCTCGACGCCGACGCCGAGGAAATCCTCTCCATCACCACCGACTGCTACGACCGCTACCACGAGAAGTTCTCCGAGCCCTACCCCTTCGACTCCTACGACCAGGCCTTCGTCCCCGAGTTCAACGCCGGCGCCATGGAGAACCCGGGCCTGGTCACCTTCCGCGACGAATTCGTCTTCCGCTCCGCCGTCACCGACACCGAACGCCAGACCCGCGCCATGGTCATCGCCCACGAGATGGCCCACATGTGGTTCGGCGACCTCGTCACCCTGCGCTGGTGGGACGACATCTGGCTGAACGAGTCCTTCGCCGAGTACATGGGCTACCAGACCCTCACCGAAGCCACCCGCTTCACCGGCACGTGGACCGAATTCGGCGTCAACCGCAAGTCCTGGGGCTACGACGCCGACCAGCGGCCCACCACGCACCCCGTCGCCCCCGACCCCGACGCCGTACCCGACACCGCCAGCGCCCTCCTCAACTTCGACGGCATCTCCTACGCCAAGGGCGCCTCCGCCCTGCGCCAACTCGTCGCGTGGCTCGGCGAGAAGGACTTCCTCGCCGGCATCAACACCCACTTCACCCGCCACAAGTTCGCCAACGCCTCGCTCGCCGACTTCGTCGAGTCCCTCGCCGCGCACACCGACCGCGACGTCCACGCCTGGGCCGACATCTGGCTGCGCACCACCGGCATCGACACCCTCACCCCGCGCATCGAGGAGAGCCACGGCGGCTGGACCCTCACCGTCGACCACCAGGGCACCCGCCCCCACCACATCGGCGTCGGCCTCTACGACCGCGACCCCGACGACACCCTGGAGCCGCGCGAGCTCCTCACCATCGACGTCCCCTCCGACGAGATCGTCTCCGTCAGCGGCCCCCGCCCGGCCCTCCTCGTCCTCAACGACGGCGACTTCGGCTACGCCAAGGTCCGCCTCGACGAGATCTCCGTCGAGACCGCCCTGCGCGAGCTGTCCGCCATCCCCGGCCCCCTCACCCGGGCCGTCGTCTGGAACTCCCTGCGCGACATGGTCCGCGACGGCGAACTCGAACCCGCCGCCTACCTGGCCACCGCCGGCGCCCACCTGCCCGCCGAAGGCGACCTGGCCATCGTCCAGGGCGTCCTCGCCTTCGCCCGCCACCACGTCGCCGACCGCTACCTCGCCCCCGAGGACCGCGCCGAGGCCCTCGCCACCCTCACCTCCATCGCCCGCGCCCTGCTGCGGCGCACCGAGGACGGCGCCGACCCCGGCCTGCGGCTCGCCGCCGTACGCGCCCTCATCGACGCCGCCACCCAGCCCGACACCCTCGCCGCCTGGATCGAGGACGACACCGTGCCCGGCGGCCCCGAACTCGACCCCGAGCTGCGCTGGCGCATCCTCGCCCGGCTGTCCGTCCTCGGCGCCGTCGGCGAGCGCGAGATCGACGCCGCCCTGGCCGCCGACCCCAGCGCCACCGGCGAGGAAGGCGCCGCCCGCTGCCGCGCCGCCCTCCCGACCGCCGAGGCCAAGGCCGCCGCCTGGGAGCGCCTCTTCCACGACGACTCCCTCTCCAACTACCTCTTCAGCGCCACCGCCCAGGGCTTCTGGCAGCCCGAACAGGCCGACCTCGTACGGGAGTACGTACCGCGCTTCTACGCCGAAGCCATCGCCCTCGGCGCCCGCCGCGGCCCCGCGATCGCCGAAGCCGCAGGCCGCTACGCCTTCCCCGGCCACGCCGTCGACGAGGACAACCTCCGGGCCGGCCACGCCGGCATCGACGACCCCGCCATCGTCCCCGCCCTGCGCCGCAAGCTCGTCGACCAGCTCGACGACCTGGCCCGCGCCCTCCGCGTCCGCTCCGGCAGCTGAGAGGAAGCTCGCCGCAGTCGAACCGTCGGCCACGCCGAGACGGAGTGGCCGACGGTCCCGCAACGAGCCTGTAGAACTTCATATTTGACGGTCCACCAGTTCGCGCTGGTACGATTTTCTGGTACGAGCCTCTCGATGAGGCGCGGCGCGGTACTCGGCACAGGCCGGGTGTTCCCGACGGGAACCTTGAGCTGGCGTCGTCCCCGATTCCGACCGGGCGGCGACGGGCGAGCGACAGTCCGCGGTGCGTGTCGGCGAGTTGACGCAGCGCGTATCGCACGGATCCCCACCCCAGGGGTCTGCGGTGCAGCCGCAGCACACCCCTTTGGCCGGATCCAGCGAAAGGCGAAGTCGCCATCAACGCGCGTGCTTCCGTCGACAGGTTTGTCGCCATCGACGATTCGGGAGCCTCAACCAAACTCCTCGGCATCCATGCCGGGATCAGCGTGCCCGTGACCGGGAAGCGGGGATTCGAAAGCGACTGGCTCGCCCTCCGCGCCATCTGGGAGGCGGAACACGGCGTCCCGGTCGAGGCCGAACTCCACTCCAACAAGTTTCTCGCCGGCCGGGGCCGTTTCAACGGCTTGAACCCAGCCCGTGTCGAGCGGTACCGCATGGCCCAGTCCGCCCTGGACCTCATCGGTTGCCATCCCGGGGTCGTCCCCGTCGCCGTGTACACGCACGCGCGCCACGTCCGTACCGCCAAGACCGACTCGTACGCCGGCCTCTTGAGGGTGCTCGACCGGGGCCTCGCGGAGAGTGGTGAGCGCGCCGACCTGATCGTGGACGGCGACGGCACGGAACGGCTGTACGTCGAAGTGCACGAGGCCGTCCGGCCGACCCGGATCGCCCGCCCCGCCGTGCAGGTACCGGCGCACGAATCCCTCTGGATCCAGGCCGCCGACCTGATCGCGTACTGCGCCTTCCAGGCGGTCGCCCGGCAGCCGGAGCGCGCGTACATGTGGCACTGGTATGCGCAGCATCTGCCGAAGGCCGCTCCGCCGCAGCAGTTCTGAGCCCCACAACGACGAAACCCCAGCGTCATCGGCTGGGGTCTCGTAAAAGCAGACCTGACGCGTGCGCTATCGGCCCGCGCCCGGACTACTTCGCCATTCTAGCGCCCGAGGGCACGGGAGGCCAGTGCCGTGCCCTGCCCACCTTGACGATCCGACCTAACTATCAAAGGAGAATCATGGCGATCCCCACCGGATTCCAAGAGCCGCTGGGCCGTGAAGGCGAAGATCGGCGCACTGAGGACCCGGGCCCCCAGACGCTGACCTTCCTCTACGAGGGCGAGGAATTCACCGTCTCGGGGTTCGAGCCGGCGCTGCCCGAGCTGTCCTCCGTAACGGACCGCACAGGTCTCGTCAAGGCGGGCCTCGCATCCCTCGGCACCTCGCTGAACGTCGAGTCCTGGCACGCGGTCGCACGGGCCACCGTCGCACCCGATGCGGCGGCCGCGCAGCTCCGCGCCCAGAAGGGAAGCATCTCGGCTCTCATCGAAGAGCACGTTGAAGGCGCGACACTCCGCTCTCTTCATGCCCGTGCCTGGCTCACGGAACTCTTCCCGGGTCTTCAGCCGCGCACCGGACAAGAGGCGTACCCGGTGCCGGACCCCCAGGTCCACGGCGACGTCGGGGAGGACGGTGAACCGCACGCGAACGTCGTCTACACGTATCGGGACGCCAGTCACCTGCGCATGCACCTGCAGCAGACCATCACAGGCACCAGGAGAGCCAATCCGGAGCCGTACGACCAGTCCATTCTCGCCCGCAGGATCACGCGTGCAGTGATCGCACACCCATGTCGAATCGCGTTCCTGGACGGATCCGAGTCGATTGACGTTCTCGTCGTCCGGGACGGGATCACCCGCCTCACCAGTGCATGGGCCCTTCTTACGGACAAGGAGAGCCCTACGCCCGAGGACATCGCGCGTACCGCGACCGACGTGCTGATGGCGGAGAAGCCCCAGAGGCGCGGCGCGGAGAAGCCCCTCGGCCAGCGCATGGCCGTCGGCAGGCAGCAGGCCCTCGCAGAGCTGCGCGCCGAGTTCTACAAGGGACTGGGAGGCACCCAGCCGGCGGACCGCTCCGTGCGCCTGGGGCAGACGCTCGCCGTGCCGGCACAGATCACCGTCGGGCTGCGCCGCCATCACACGGCCGGACTCCCCGCAGACGAAGTCTTCGACGACGCCGTGCGTTCGATCCTCGCTTCTGTGCACGTCGAGTTCAAAGCCTGGGAAACCGCCGCCCAAAACGTGGAGGTCGGCTCCAGGGCCTTGCGGCGGGTGCACCTGGGCGGCGGATCCGGCGCCAGTCTGCTGGACGGCGTCGTCGGGCTCGCCCTGGGACGTCGTTCGTACGCCGAGCTGCCCTTGGTCTTCGGTGACCAGCGGATCCCGGGCAGTCCCCTATGGCGAGCCGTCTATCTTGTGCATCACCTCACCAGGCCGGAGATCTTCGAGCAGGTCAAGAAGCACGCCAAGGACATCAAGGGCACACGGCGCATGGAGATCGCGGGCTACGCGGAACTGCTGGGGCCGATCATCGACCTGCCCTGGCGAGGACAGAAGAAGGCCTCGCTGGTCCAGGCCCGCAACGCTTGGACCAACGGCGGTGTCCTGACGCGTGCCGTCATGGATCCCGGCTGGGCCCCGGCTCCGTGCGACGACTTCACACGCCTCGTCGCCCCGGCCCTCGCCGGCGACACCGATGCCCGCGAGACGCTGGCCGTCGCCGGAGGGGTCGCGCTCATAGCCGACAAGCTCATCACGCGCAATGTCGGTTCGGCCGTGGGCCGCACGGTGCCCTGGCGGTCAAATGTCAACAACGTCGTGGCCGGTCTCACACAGACCGAAGACGGTCTCTGGATTCTCGCCACCGCCGCCAACTCGTTCGATGCCGCCCGCGAATGTGTGAACTCCTTCACCCCACAACAACTCGGTGGACGTGACACCTCACGGATGTACACCATCCCCGACATTGACCTGACCCGGCCCGACAAGCGTCGCAAGGACCGCGGCGGAATCGCGGATGAGCCCCTCACCCAGTACCGGCTCGTTCGCGTTTCGGATCCCGTCAGGGCACGTGAACTCGACGAACGACCGGCAGGCGGCGAAGACGAACTGCCGCCGGGCGAGAGGCTCGCTGTGAGGCGACAGGCCTTGGTCCACGCCGTCGACACGGCCGGCAAGAGGTTGGACGAACTCGTCGAGATGGCTGACGCCCCCGAGATCGCCCAGACCAGCCTCCACACGTTCGGGTCGCTGGCGGAATGGGAGGCGCTGGACACCAAGGTGCGCATGCTGGGAAACACGATCTACCAGGGCCGACCGCCCGGCGCGGACGAGAACGAGCCCGAGGACGACAGCGTCGAGGACGACCACGAAGAGACCGCGGAGGAGTGGACCTGACCTAGACCGTCTCTTCCGGATCTTGCCTGACCGGCAAGATCCGGAAGAGACGGCCTGGCCCCACCGCCGGGGCGCGGCCGAAATGCAATACCCGGCCCCCCGGCGCGGTTACCCCGTTCGGGTCTGATCGTTGTACCCGTCGGGCCCCCAGGCTGTCACCGCAGCAGCGCCCGCCGCTCAGCCCCCTCGGCACCCCACGACAGGGCCGGCCCCCTGCCGCAGACCCGTTCCCGTGAGGACACCGCATGACCGCGCCGCCCGGCACCCCGCCGCCCGCACCGCCCTCGCACCCGCTCGCCGGCGGCCGCCCCGGCGCCGAAGCCCTGCGGCCGCTCCTCGACACCGTCCTCGAAGCCCTGCGCACCGGAGCCGCGGAGCGCGGCGGGCCGATTCCGGCCGGTGGCCCCGACGCCCTCGCGGCCCGCGTCGCCGCCGCGCTGGGCGACGTACTCCCCGAAAAGGGCCACGGCGATCACGAGGCGCTGCGGACCCTCGTGCACACCCTGGCCGCAGGCGCCGCCGACCCCGCCGACCCCCTGTGCGCCGCCCACCTCCACGGCCCGCCCCTCGCCGTCGCGGCCGCCGCCGACCTCGCCGCCTCCGCCCTCAACCCCTCGCTCGACTCCTGGGACCAGGCCCCCGCCGCCTCCGCGATCGAAGCCCTCCTCACCCGAACCCTCGCCGCCGAGTTCTACGACACCCCCCACCCCGACGCCCTCGTCACCACCGGCGGAACCGAAGCGAACCAGCTCGCCCTGCTCCTCGCCCGCGAACGCCAC
>NZ_LGDB01000020.1:0-13384 GCF_001279655.1 Streptomyces sp. WM6372
GCGGTTGCACGAGTTCCCACTCGGCATCGGACAGTTCATGGCGACGTATCACGACACCATGATCCACAACCCAAGATCACTTTGACGACAGGACCTAGGCCGTGTCGTTCGGATCAGGCCGGGACTACCGCCGGCGGTCCACCACCGCCAGCAGCTTCCCGCTGGTCGCCGTACGGTCCAGATCGGCTCCGTCGACCACCTCGACCGCGAAGTCGAGCAGCTTCTCCGCCACCGCCGACCGCACCTCCGGGTACGCGGCCAGGAACGCCTCCCGCGCCCGGTCCGGATCCGGAGCGTGGGCGCTCTCCAGCCGTACGGTGAGGCCCTCGCGGGCCGCTCCGGCCGTCAGGACGGCCTGGAGCTCACCGCCGTACCCCAGCCGCTCCCCGGCGATGGCCACGAAACGCCGGTAGTTGAGGAAGTACGTCGCCACCCGCATCACCTCGCCCAGCCGGCCCAGCAGCTCGAAGCGCGGCGCGTGGCTGCCGCACGGGCAGCGCCCGGGCAGTGCGCGCCCGAGGTCGCCGATCACGTACCGGTCGAGGTGCTGGCCGCGCCGGGCGCGGGTGGTGAAGACGAGCCGGCCGGTCTCCCCCGGGGCCACGGGCCGGTCCTCGTCGACGTCGACGATCTCCAGCGTGTGCAGGTCGGCGTGGAGGTGGTGGACGCTGCCGCCGCTCTCCGTGCACTGGTAGCCGAGCGGGCCGAGGTCCGTGCTGCCGTAGGTGATGGAGTGGATGACCTCGATGCCGAACGTCTCGGTCAGCGTCCTGCGCTGCTCCTCGGTGAAGTGCTCGCCGCCGTAGTAGATCTTGCGCAGTCCTCCGTACGAGCGCAGCAGGTCCGCCTCCTCGTGCAGGAGCTGCCAGAGGTAGGAGGGCATGCCGAACAGCGTGTCCACCTCGTACGCGGCGATCATCTCCGCCGTGGCCCGGTGGTCGGGGCCCGCCGCCATCGGCATCTGGACGCCGCCGAGCCGCTCCAGGATGGAGAAGAAGCTGATGAACCCGCCGTACATGCCGCCGCAGTAGAAGAGGTTGGCCGTACGGTCGCGGGCCGGGTCGTAGCCGGCGGCGAGGAGGCCGCGGGCGGCGGCGTGCATCTGCGTGTCGTAGTCCTCGTACGTGAACAGCGACAGGGCGGGCGTACCGGTGCTGCCGCCACTGCGGAAGTACAGCTCGGCATCGCCGCGGTCGACCCCGCCGTTGAGGTCCTGGACGGCGGCCTTGTCCAGCAGCGGCCCGGTCGGCGGCGCGAAGACGGCCGGGCGGGCGAGGTCGTCGAGGCAGGCGGTGGCGGCGAAGCGCGCATCGGCCTGGACGGCGACGCGGCGGCTGTAGCGCTGGAGGGCGTAGACCCCGTCGTGCGGTTCACCGGCGTAGCCCGCGGTCATGGCCCCGACGGGGGTGACGCGGGTGGCCCCGGCCGCCAGCACCAGGGCGGAGAGCTCGGCGATGTCGGTGCGGCTGCCCGCGAGGCCGGCCGTCTGGAGGTAGCGGCGCATGGGGCGCAGCGTGGCGATGAGGTCCTTGCGGGGCAGCGGCTTCACCCAGACGCTGCGGTGCAGCGGTGACGCGGTGAGGGCCGGGCGGGTGTCGGCCATGACGCGCCAGGTGCCGTCGGGGGCGGACAGGACGCGGGTGAGGCCCAGGTGCTCCTCCAGACGGGCGAGGTGCTCGGTGGTGGTCAGTTCGGCGTACTCGGCCGGATCGAGGTCGCGGTCCGACGCGGCGGGAGCGGGTTGCGCGGCCAGGGCGGCGGCGAGGCGCTCGGCGAACGCGTACAGGACGTCGGCGTTCCCGGCGTCGGTGTCGAGGTAGACGACCTGGGGGCTGGAGCAGGCCTGCTGCTCGAAGAGGCAGACGTCTTCGGCCAGGGCGGCCACCGTCGCCCCGTCGGCCCAGGCGTCCTCGGTGACGTAGGCGAAGGAGATCTTGTGTCCCCACTCCACCAGGCGGCAGCCGGCCGGGACATGGGCGGCGACGCCCTCGACGGCGCTCTCGCCGCCCCAGACGGCGACGGCGTCGGCGGGCGCGCACATCAGGCGCAGCCAGTCCTGGCGGGAGGAGGGGAAGCGGAGCACGATGATGCGCTCGGCGAGGGCGCCGCTCGGGTCCAGTGCGGCGAGTTCGGCGAGGAGGTGCTGGGCGAGGAAGGTGTCGGCGCTGCTGGTCTTGAGGACGTTGACGTTGCCGGCGAGGAGTCCCTCGATCAGGCTGAGCGGGGCGACGGTGGCGGCGTTGCCGGGGGCTATGTGGGCGACGAGGCCGACCGGTGCCCAGGCCTCGTAGACTGTCTCCTTGGCGTCGGGGCGGTTCAGCCGCTGCGGGGCGGTGCCGCCCAGCTCGCGGCGGAGCTTGCGGGTCAGGGAGGCGCGGCCGAGGAACTCGGCGAGTTCGGCCAGGAGTTCCTCCCGGTCCGCGTCGGCGCCCTCGGGCAGGTGCGGGGCCAGCCGCTCCCGTACGCGGTGGCCGGGGTCGCGCAG
Organism: Streptomyces sp. WM6372; assembly: GCF_001279655.1. Lineage (NCBI taxonomy): Bacteria > Bacillati > Actinomycetota > Actinomycetes > Kitasatosporales > Streptomycetaceae > Streptomyces > Streptomyces sp. WM6372. Next base: position 2,486 of record NZ_LGDB01000020.1, read on the forward strand.
GGCGCGGGAGAGCGCGTCGCAGGCGGCCAGGACGGTCTCGGTGTCCAGCGGCGCGGCGAGCGCGGCCTCGACGGCCGCGGGCAGGGTGGCCAGCCGGCGGGCGGCCTCCTCGTCCCCGATGAAGGCGCCCTGCCAGTAGTGGTGGTTGAGGTTGATGGTGTCGGTCACGACATTCCCTTCATCAGTTCGGCGGCGGCCACGGCACAGCTGCGGTTGCGGCTGACCCCGGCCCGGCCGTGGATCGTGAACCACGGGGTGGTCAGCTCGCAGCCGCATTCCTCGCCCGGGTGGAGCGAGGCGAGGTCGCCCATGACGACGCTCTGGGCCGGTACGGAGGTGATGTACGGGGACACCAGGTGCAGGTAGCCGCGCTCGCCGTACGGGAGCGGTTCGAGGGTGCGGGTCGAGCGGATGAAGACGCGGGACCAGACGGGTGCGTGGAGGTTGTGGTGCGCGCACTCGATGTACGGGATGCAGTGCTCGACCGAGCCGAAGGTGTCCCGGATCCGCTCCGAGGGAACGCCCAGCTGCTCGGTGACGCGGGCGTACAGCTCGTGCTTGCCGATCTGCCGGTCGGTGTGGCCCTTCCAGCCGCCGCCGAGGATGATCAGGGAGCCTTCCGGCAGCTCCAGCGGCGGGAGGCCCATGGCCCGCATCCGCTCCAGCGTGAACCAGAGGAAGGCCGGGAAGCCGAGGATGCGGACGGGTACGTCGTCCTCGGCGAAGCGGCGCAGCGCGGCGACGCAGCCGAAGGGGTCGAACTCGTGCCCGTTACCGGTGTTGCGCAGGGCGTACTCGACCTGCCGGGCCGGGGCGAAGTCGCACAGGTAGTTGTCGGTGAACGAGGTGCCCAGGTTGAGGTCGCGGGCGGGCTCGTAGCTGTAGAGCAGGTAGTTGACCGGCTGGTCGGGGGTGATCCAGCCGTTGTGGTCGAAGATGCGGGCGACCATGCGCTGGGCGGAGCGGATGGTCCACTCGTCGAAGAACATCTGCGACTTCTGCCCGGTGGTCCCGGAGGAGGTCAGGTGGAGGTGGACCTCCTCCTCGGGTATGGAGAGGACCTCGTGGCGCTTGAAGAAGTTCGCGTGCACCAGGGGCGCCCGGTACGGGGTGTCCGGCCGTGCGCCGTCCTCGTACAGGCTGCGGAAGAACGGGGAGCGGTCGCGGTGCCAGTCGTTGATCTCCGCCATGGCGGCGGCGAACAGCTCCTCCTCGGCGGGACCCGAGGTGTAGGGCTCGGTCAGGTCGCAGAGCCGCTGCACCCCGCCGAGGGCGGTGGCGTCGGGGACGTCCACGGGGGCGAGATGGGGTTTCGCGGGGGTCGCGGAAGGGGCCGTGGACGGGGGCGCGGAAGGGGTCGTGGACGGGGGCGTGGAAGGGGTCATGAAGCAACCTCACGTACGGGCAGATGCGTCGACGCCCAGGCCGACACATAGGAATCGAGGAAGGGCCGCAGCGGCGGGTCGACGACCAGCCCGCGGAAATCGATGTGCTCGGCGGTCCGGGACATCACCACGTAGTCGTGGAAGCCGTCCCCGTCCCGGCGCATGGCCGGATACAGGGCACTGGCGATGAAGCCCTGGGCCGCGAAGGCGGAGAGCGCGGCGTGGTGTTCCAGCGGTACGAGCGCCTCCACGTAGCCCGCGCCGGCGCGGGTCAGCGTACGGGTGACCGGCTCCAGCCAGCCGGCGGCGGCCGCCGGGTCGGGGTGGGCGGTGACCAGGGCGCAGTAGCCGCCGGTGCGGTTGAGGTAGGCGTACACCTCGAAGCCGCCGTCGTCGGGGGTGAGCAGGATGTTGGGGGTGTGCAGCGGGTAGAACCAGCGGCCGGTGTCGGGGAAGTGCTCGTGGAAACGGCGGCGGACGAAGGCCGGTGCCTCGATCATCTCCAGCCGGCGGGGGGCGGGCCCGGCGGGCGCCGGCAGCGGCGGCGTGGGCCGGGCGTCCGCGTAGCTGATGCCGAGGCTGGCCTCGGCGGTGCGCAGCAGCGGCAGCAGGGAGGCCGGGACCTCTTCGACGGGTACCCGGCGGTCCAGCACCCCGGGCGAGTGACGCGCGTAGAGCGCGAGGCTTTCGCGGCTGCTGAGATCCACGGCGTTGGGCAGGATGCCCAGCGGGCGGAAGCCGTTGCGGGCCACGACGCGCTGGGGTCCGGCGCTGACCGTGCGGACGGTGGCGTACACCGAGTCGAGCTTCCCGGCATCGAGGGTGCCGGCACACACGGCCTCGGTCAGCTGTCCGGCGAGCCCGGATCCGCGCTGGTCGGGGTGGACGGCGAGCCCTTCGAGGCGGCCGATGCGGCTGCCGGGTTCGCTGTGGACCGCCGCCGATCCGGCGAGGGCGCCGGTACGGGGGCAGCGCGCGACGAGCCAGAGCGTGTGCGGGTCCTGGATCAGGCGGGACATCTCGGCGGGATCGGTGCCGAGGGCCGTCGGGTAGTGCGGGCCGTAGACGGCGTAGTAGAGCTGGCGGAGATCGGCGATGTCGGCCGGGGCGGCCTGCTCGATCGCGGCGGTCATCGCGCGCCTCCTGCGGGGGTGGGCTCCGGCGCGGGAGCCGGGTCGGGTGCGTCCGCCGGGTCGGGTGCGTCCGCCGGGCGGGAGTGGCCGGGCAGCAGGGCCAGGGCGAGGGCGGCGGGCACGAGTCCGGCCGCCTGGATCAGGCAGAGCGTCTGGGCGGAGAGGTGGTCGCCGAGGAATCCGAAGAGCAGCGAGGCGACCGGGAAGGTCGCGCCGAGGACGGCCTGCATGACGGCGAAGAACGCGGGCTTGTCGGCGGCCGGGACCAGCCGCTGGAACAGGGCCACGAAGCGGACCCCGATCACCCCGACGCACCAGCCGGTCAGCAGCAGGGACCCGGCGATGACGGGCCGTGCGGCGATCAGGCCGGGGACGGCGAGGGCGGCCGCCATCGCGCCCAGGCACGCGGTGCCGACCACGGCGGGCCGGCCGGGCACCCGGGCGCCGGTGAAGGAGCCGATGAGCGTGCCCACGCCGAGCGAGGCCTCCAGGAGGGCGACGGTGGAGCCGTCGCCGTGCAGCACCGAGGCGGTGTACAGCGGCATGACGACGAAGACGGCCGTGGTGAAGAGGTTGGCCGCGGTGAAGCAGAGCAGGATGGCGCGAACGTACGGCATGGAGCCCAGCAGCTGACGCAGGGTCCGCCGCGGCGCCCGCTCCCCTCCGGTGGAGTCGGCGGCTTCCGCGGCCCCCGCCGTGTCGGGGTGCGCGGCGGTGCGGAACCGTACGGTCGCGATGAGCAGGGCGGCCGTCGCGTAGGCGGCGGCGCAGCCGACGGCGAGGCCGGCCACCCCGGCCCCGTCCACGACGAGGGCGCCGAGCAGGGCCCCGCCGAGACTGGCCAGCGACTGCGTGGACAGCTCGAAGCCGGTCGCCGCCTCGATGTCCGCGTCGTCGACCAGCTCGGGCACGGAGGTGGTCAGGCACGGGTCGAAGAAGGCCTGGCAGGTCGCCAGGGCAAGGGCGGCGGCGTAGGCGGCGGCGACCGGGAGGTCGCCCGCGCAGGCCCACACGGCCAGAGCTGCGGCGGCGGCTCCCGCTCCCCCGGCCGCGGTGCGCAGCAGCGAGCCGTGGGCGAAGCGGGCGATGGCGCGGGCGACGAGCGGGGCCAGGACCACGGCGGGCAGCGTGCTGACGGCCATGAACAGGCCGGCCGCGAAACCGCCGTCACCTGAGGCGGCGTCGCTGATGAGCCACCAGGAGATGCCCACCTGGAACATGCGCACGGCGGCCTGGGTGAGGACTTGGCCGAGCCATACGGTGCCGAACGCACGGTTGCGCAGGACGAGGGGCGGTCGGCGGCCGGAGGCGGCCGCCGGGGGCGGGGTGGTCCGCGTCGGATCCGGAGTCGGGGTGGTCGGCGTCGTCATGCGGTCGGCCTCTCGTCGAGGACGCGGACGAGCTTGCCGGAGCGGGAGTTGACCACCAGGTCGCGGTGGCGGGCCCACTCGACGCGCAGCGGGTGCACGAATCCGGCGTCGACGCTGTCGGGATAGAGCGGCCGGGCGGTGTTCAGCCCGGTGACGACCTCCTCGGCGAGGACCTCCAGGCCGGCCGTGTCCCGGCCGGCGGCGGCGGTGGGCGTGGCGAGGCGCAGCACGAGGCCGTCGCGCCCCTCCCAGCGGCGTACGACGAGCTGCATGCCGGTGACGCGGCAGTCGGTGTCGGCCTCGGCGACGGCGTCCGTGACGTCCTGCCAGTACAGCGAGACGGGGCCGACGCGTACGCCTTCCTCGGCCCGGCCGAGGATGCGGAAGGCGCCGCCTTCGGTGTCGGTCCACTCCGCGCGGTCGCCGGCGGGGTAGCGGATGACGGGCATGAGGCGCCGGTACAGCTGGGTGACGACGACCCGACCGGGGCGGCCCGGCTCGCGGATCGGCTCGCCGGTCGTCTCGTCCAGGATCTCGACGAGGGTGTGCGGGGCGAACGGGCGGTGCGTGCGGGTGTCTTCGCCCGCTCCGGCCGCGGGCCGGCCGAGGAGGCCGCCGTCGACGCTGGCATAGCCGAGCGAGCGGGGTGTGGCCCGGGGGAAGGCCGCCGAGAGGAGGCGGCGCTGGTCGTCGAAGAGGGCTTCGCCGCCGAAGAACAGGAACTCCACGCCGGGCAGTTGGCGGCCGGCGGAGGTCAGGTGCTCGGCGAGGCGGCACAGCGTGGTCGGCGTACCGGCGAGGACGTCGGCGGCGAAGTCCTCGATCGTGGCGAGCGTCGACTCCAGCGGTGCGCCGCCGCCTATGGGCAGGCGGACGTTGGCGACGGGGGCGTGCGCGAGCGAGTCCAGGATGAACAGGAAGCTGGCGTAGAGCTCACCGGCGTAGAAGAGGTCCGCCACCCGGTGCCCGGGCCGCAGGCCCGCGTCGACCATGCCGGAGCCGAAGGCGGTGACGAACTCCTGCCATTCCTCACGGGTGTAGCAGGAGAACCGCGGGGTGCCCGTGGTGCCGCCCGTCTTGAACACGACCGCTTCCCCGAGGGGGGCGGTCAGGACGCGGTTGTCGTTCAGGGTGTTGGCGGCCCAGAACGCGTCCTGGTCCACGACGGGCACGTCGGTGATCCGGCTCACGTGCGGCGGCAGGTCCGCGTAGAGCTCGGCATAGAAAGGGGAACGGTCGCGGGCGAAACGCACGAGGTCTGAAAACTGCTGGACGGGCATGCTGCCTTTACCTCGAAAGAAGAAAGATGAAAGTGGGAATGGGCGGGAGACAGGCGGCGCGCGCGTCGGGGAGTGGTGGAACTCACACCACTCTCATCCGTTGATCAGTCAACAATGCGGGCCTTGCACACAGTTGGCGAGCGCGGCGCTAACCTGATGTCTGTTCACATGATGAGACAAGAGGAACGCACCGCCAAATCGATCGATGGCGGAACCACGGACTTCCGGCCCGCGGGGCCGAAACCGCACAGTCCGGGGGTTTCCTTTCCACGGGATTCGGCGCGCCATTGCGAATGCGCCCGACCGGCCATAATGAGGGGAAGGCCAATCCCTACCGAACAGGACGACGACCTCGTGGGAACCGCACCCCTGCCTCCGGGCCAGCGCCTCGCCAAGGGCTGGCCCGTCTCCCACTACGGCCCGGTCCCGAGGTTCCGTCCCGAGCGCTGGTCCCTCCAGGTCTTCGGCGCCACCGCCACGGGCGACAAGTACGCCTGGTCGTTCGACGAGTTCTCGGCGCTGCCCTGCGTCACCATCGAGACCGACCTGCACTGCGCCTCGGGTACGACCTCCACGGACCACGAGTTCTTCGGAGTCGCCGCCCGGACGATCCTGGAGCTCGCTCCCCCGGCCCCGCAGGTCACGCACGTCATGGCCTGGGCGGAGTACGGGTACAGCGCCAACCTGCGCCTCGGCGACTTCACCTCCGACCGCACCGTGCTGGCCACCCACCACGACGGCGAGCCCCTCACCGTCGAGCACGGGTTCCCGCTGCGCCTGGTCGTCCCGCACCTCTACGGCTACAAGGGGCCGAAGTGGCTGCGCGCGATCGAGTACATGACGGCCGACCGGCGCGGCTTCTGGGAGGAGCGCGGCTACCACAACATCGCCGACCCCTGGACGGAGCAGCGCCACTCCTACCAGGAGCAGTAGCCGGTCCGACCAGGCACTATGGCCCCGGCTGACGGGCATCCGTGTCCCCGGCGCCCAGCGAATCGTTTGCGCAGGCATGACGACGACGCGCTCCACGCTCGCCACCACGGCGCGACACCGGGCAGCTGCGGATGACGGCGACCGCCCCCTGTACGTCCCCACTCCCCGGCAGCCGGCCCACGCGGCCGTGTCCGCCCCGCTGTTCGAGCAGCTCGCCCGGGAGTGGGCGGCGCGGGGGGCCACCGTACCGGGGCGGCCGGATCCGGCCTGGCGGCGGCTGATCTCCTGGGAGCACTTCGAACGGGAGACCGCGGCCACCGTACGCAACCTGCACCTGCGCGGCCCGGAGCCCGTACCCGTGCCCGCCTCCCCGGCGAACCCTCCCCGGTGGATGCGGGCTTGAGGCCGTGACGGGCGGGGGCGGCCGGACGGTCACCGACCGGTACGGATCCGGCCCGCGACCAGCCGGATGGCGCTGATCGTCAGGTCCGGGTCGTGCAGCTGTACGTAGTGGTCGCTTCCGGTGGCCAGGAGGTGCGGGGTCTGCTCCCCCAGCTCCACCAGGGCCTGCTGGACCGCGGGCCAGGCGCGCTCCAGCGGTGCGAGGAGGACCTTCGGGCTCCCGGCCGGGGCCGCGAAGGGCTCCGTCTTGCTCAGCACGGCCATCGGTACCTTCGGCAGCGGCTCCGCCGCCCTCACCGCGCCGACCGCGCCGTCGATGTCGGCCTTCTCGAACCCCGGGTCGGCGTCGAAGGGCGTACCGGGGTTGTTGAGCAGCCTCACGTACGCGGGCCACCGCGCGCCGAAGTACGGCTTCATGTCCGTGCCGAACGCGTCGAGGAAGACGAGGCCAGCCGTCTTCTCCGGATGCCGCTGGGCGTACAGCCGGGTGATCATCGCGCCGAAGGAGTGGCCGACGAGCAGGTACGGTCCGGGCACGTGTCCCGCCGTCAGCACGTGGTCGAGGTCCGCGGCCATGGCGGTGAGGGAGCGCGTGCCGGTCTGCGGTGTGCTGCGGGTGGTGAGTGCCGGCGGGTCCGCGTAGCGGATGGTCCCGGGACGGTCGTACGTGCACACCCGCGCGAAGGCCGCGACGCCCGGGAACACCGCCGGTGACCTGGGGACGGGCGGGCGGGTGTCGGTGACGTTCCAGGTGTCGGAGGAATCGTGGAGCCCGGATTCCAGGACGACCGTGGGACTGCCGCTCCCCTTGCAGCTCAGCCAGAGCCTTCGGCCGCCGCCCACGTCGACCTGGCGGGAGAAGTCCTGGGGTGACCGGCTCGGCCCGGCGGCGGATGCGGATGCGGATGCGGCCGGGGCGCCGCGGAGGGGCGGCGGGCCGCCGCACCCGGTCAGGGCGACCAGGGCCGTAGCGGCCAGGGCGGCGGTCACGGCGGCGGTCAGGAGCGGAATCCGCTGTCGCATCGGCACTCCCCGCGTCTCGTGTTCCGCGTACGCCCGGCCGCCCCGCTCCGTACCGTCCGGCCCGATCATCCGGTACGAGCGGCCCGGACCGCGGGATCGCCGCACGGGAATCGCCGCCACCGGACGCGGGACGCCGGACGGGGACCGGTCCGCGGAGGTGTCCTCCGCTTCCGGTCCCCGGTCCCCGATCCCGGTTCCGATCCCGATCCCGGGTCAGACCTTGCGCGTACGGCCGCCGCCCAGGCCGAGGCCCACCAGGACCGCCGCCGCGACCACGATCACCGCGTCGATCACCAGGACCGTGCGGACCCCGCCGAAGAGCGAGCCCTGCGTGGTGGCGAGGACTCCGAGCAGCGGGATGCCGATCGTGAGGCCGACCTGCTGCGTGGTGGTGACCAGGCCGGTCGCCAGCCCCTGCTCGGCGTCGGGCACGCCGCTCGTCACGGTGAGCCCGTACGAGATGATCGCGCCGAGGTGGAACATGCTGGCCACCGAGACGGCGACGGTCGCCACGAGCGCGCCCGACTCGGCGCCCACGGTGAGCAGCACGGCGGTGAACAGCCCCTGGCCGAGCAGCGAGCCGGTCAGCGTGCGCCGGGCGCCGAAGCGGCCGATGACCTTCGGTGCGTACGAGCCGGCGAAGGCGGAGGCGATGCCCTGGACGCCGAAGACCAGACCGGTCCGGAAGGAGGACAGTCCCAGCGTTTCCTGGAGGTACAGGGTCAGGACGAAGATGACCGTCGACATCATCGAGAAGGTCACCAGACCGGCGATGTTCCCCCAGGCGATCGTGCGCCGCTTGAGCATCGGCAGCGAGACCAGCGGGGCCGGGCTCTTCGACTCCACCACGGCGAAGGCGACGAGCAGGGCCAGGCCGGCGAGCAGCGTGCCCCACACGTCCGCGCCGCCGAATCCGCGCTGGGCGGCCGTGGACAGGGAGTAGATGAGCGCGAGCAGACCGCCGGTGACGGTGATGGCGCCAGGTACGTCCAGGCGCGGCCGGTCGGGGGTGCGCGACTCGGGCAGCAGGCCGGGGGCGAGGGCGAGCACGATCACTGCGGTGACCGCGAGCAGCGCCATCGTGGAGCGCCAGCCGAGGGTGTCGGTCATGACGCCGCCCAGGACCATGCCGATGGTGAAGCCGAGGGAGAGCAGGGTGCCGGAGATGCCGAGGGCCTTGTCGCGCAGCGGGCCCTCGGGGAAGGTCGTGGTCAGCAGGGACATGCCGGTCGGCACGATGACCGCCGCGCCCAGGCCCTGGAGGGCGCGCCCGGCCAGGAAGGACGCCGGGTCCCAGGCCAGGGTGGCCAGCAGCGAGGCGGTGCCGAAGAGGGCGAGGCCGAGCAGGAACAGCTTCTTCCTGCCGAACAGATCGGCGATCCGGCCGAAGAGGAGGAGGAACCCGCCGGACGGGAGCGCGAAGGCGGTGACCGCCCACTGGAGGGCCGACTGGCTCAGGCCCAGGTCCTTGCCGAGCACCGGCAGGGCCACGTTCAGTACGGAGAAGTCGAGCGCCACCATGAACTGGGCGGCGCAGAGCACGAAGAGGACCAGCTTGGCCCGGCCGCTGAGCCGTTCGCTCCCGGGGGCTGCTGCCCCGAGGCCGCCGGTCGTGGCCTTCGTCGCCGTCGTCGTTGTCGCTGCCGTCGTTGTAGTCGTTGTCGTCGTTGTCTGAGAATCGATCGCCATGGCCACACCTTCGCGGCCCGGGAATGCCCGTGGAGAGTGGGAACTTATCCTGTTGGTGGCACCACCAGGCAGCCGACAGGGGGATTGAGTGGCTACACCGATCGACAAGCACCGCCGTTCCGAGCTGCGCGAGTTCCTCATGAGCAGACGGGCCCGGGTCACGCCCACGGAGGCGGGCCTGCCGGACGGCGGGGCCCGACGGCGCACCCCGGGCCTGCGCCGGGAGGAGGTCGCCGTGCTCGCGGGGGTCGGGGTGTCCTGGTACCAGTGGCTGGAACAGGGCCGCGACATCACGGTGTCCCCGCAGGTGCTCGACTCCGTGGGCCGGGTCCTCAAACTGTCCAGCGCCGAGCGCCGGCACCTGTACGTACTGGCGGGGCTCAACCCGCCCGCGCTCGAAGTGGCGCCCGCCGACCGGGACATGTGCCAGGGGCTGAAGCGGCTGATCGACGCCTGGATGCCGTTCCCCGCGCACATCATGGACGCGTACTGGAACACCGTCCTCTACAACGACGCGGCCGCGCTCGTACTCGGCATGCGCCCGGAGATCGTGCAGAACTGCCTCATCGCGTTCTTCACCGATCCCCTCTACAAGTCCCGTTCGCTGCACTGGGAGGAGAACGCCTGCAACGTGGTCGCCCAGTACCGGGCGGCGAGCTCGGAGTGGCCCGAGGACGAGGGGTTCCGGGCCGTCATCGAGGAAGCGCGGGAACTCAGCCCCGAGTTCGCCGCGCTGTGGGACCAGCGGGACATCCGGCCCGGCGGCCAGATGCGCAAGGAGCTCGAGCACCCGGTCGTGGGGACGCTGTTCGTCGAGTCGACGCAGCTGCGCGTACCCGCCCGGCCCGACCTCTCGATCGTGCTGCACACCCCGCTGCCGGCCACCGACACGGCGGAGAAGCTGGAGTGGCTGACCTCGGCGGAGGGGCGCCGGGGAACGATGTACCCGATCGCCGGCTGACCCCGTACGCGGGTGCCCGGACCGGGGACCCCGTACGCGGGTGGCCGGACCGGGGACCCTGTACGCGGGTGGCCGGACCGGCCGTGCGGCTGGTCCGGCCACCCCGGCGACGGGCTACCGCTCGCCGGACACGGCGCGGGTGATCTCTTCCTCCACCGCGCGCAGCTCCTCCTGCCGGTCCATGAGGATCAACAGCTCCCGGTGGTTGGTCAGCGCGGTGACGAGAAGATCGCCCCAGCCGGGTTCCAGCGCGCACATGCGCCGCGCGGCGGCGACGGACTCGGCGCGCAGGGCCAGCGCGATCTCCGGCCGGTGGGCGAACTCGTAGCGGCTGTACTTCCACAGTGCGGCGGACAGCAGGGGCAGATAGGCCAGGGGGCTCACCTGGACCAGGACGCGGTAGGCCGCGACCCGCTCGCGGACCGGCGGCTTCGCCGATCCGAGGAGGACGACCCGGGCTCGGAGGACTGCGTCGTGATTGATGTTCGCCGAGTGATTCATGACGGTGATTCTCAAAGCCGCGAAGGGGCCCGAACAAGGGCAATCGACTGTGCCCTTGATCCTACGAAAACCCCCTCTGACCTGTCATGATGGATACGTCTTCACCCCTGCGCCCCCCGGACGGCCCGTCGGCCTCCGCGACGGGATGCCGCCCCCTCGCCCCTCCCCCGCTAGGTCATGCGCAACGCCGGCCCCACCGCCTTCCGCCCCCCCGGGCGGCCG
>NZ_LGDB01000021.1:0-12361 GCF_001279655.1 Streptomyces sp. WM6372
GTCCACCGTCGCGATGCCCCCCGCCGCGGCCATCCCCCCGCCAGCGGCGAGCAGCATCGGCGCGTCACCCGTAGAAGCACCGGCCTCCGAGCCGGTCCCGGTCCCGGAACCGTTCCCGGAACCGTTCCCGACCCCCTCCGCCCCGGCCTTCACTCCACCCTTCGGGATCACCCGATCCCCCGCCGGCTTCGCAGCCGCCTTCGACCGCTCGGCCACGTACTTCTCGATCAGCTTCCCGTCGAACCCGTACACCCAGCTGCTCCCGCCGCTCTTCCCGTCGATGACGACGAACTTCACGCGCTTCCCGTCCTGGACGATCCGGTACGTCCAGCCGTCGTTCTGCGCGCTGGGGTGCTTCAGGTCGATCGTCCCGAGCGGGTTCCCGTTCGGCATGGAGATCTCGACGCGCTTGCCGTTCGGGCCGTCGATCAGCTTCGCGATCCGCCCGTCCGGCATGGTGATCCGGACCGAGGTCTCCTTCTTGACCTCGTGCTTCGGCTTCTCGACGGGCTTCTCAACCGGCTTCGGCTTGGGCCTCGGCTCCGGCTTCTGCTCGCCCTCCACCCATGAGGTCACGGTCCCGTTCGGCTGGAGGACGACGTGCAGCCCGTTGTTCTGTCCGTAGGCCGGCTTGCCGCCCTTGCTGACCAGCGTGTCCAGCTTCGTCGACCCGGAGAAGATCACGGCCTCGAAGTGGTCGTTGCCGATCTTGTAGATCTTGGCGATCGAGCCGTCCGCCAGCCTGACCGTGGTCACGAAGGCCCGCTCGACCGGCGGCGCGGTCGGCTCGACCTGTGGCACGGTCGGGTCCACCGCCGGCACCGTCGGATCAACGGCCGGTTCCGTAACGGGCGTGGGCTTGCCCTCTCCAGACGCACCCTCACCCGACTTCTCCTCCACGGACTTCTCCTCCACCGGCCGCTCCTCCACCCGCTGTTCCTCCACCCGCTGCTCCTTGACCGGCTGCTCCACCCCCGGCAGAACCTCCTGCTCCGCTCCGGCCGGCGAGTCCGCGAACGCGGATCCGACCGGGAGGGCCAGTACGGCGGCCGCGCCCGCGAAGACGGCGGCGGTACGAAGGGTGGTGCGACGTGCGGTGCTGCGCATGTGGGGGCTCTTCTCGTACTCGTGGCTCATGCCTCATCGGTGGCGTCGGCGCGTCGTCGGCGGCGACACAGACGAAGCTACGGACCCGATATCTACGCATTCCGTCGGAGATGTAACGAACCCCCGCAGACTCCCCGCCAACCAGGTAACTCACAAAAACCGACCCAAACCAACCCAATCGGGATCCCCTAGGGGATGTCACAGCTCAGCCGCAAAGGGCCCCTATTCCGGCACCCCGCCCACCACGGCCTCCGGGACCAGGTACGTTCGATCACGTGGCTGGATTCAGGATCGGACGCGGCCGGGACAACAACCGCGCTCCCCAACAACCCCCGCGGCAGCAGCCGTACGGTCAGCAGCAGCAACCGCCGCAGGCGCCGTACGGCCAGCAGCCCTACCCTCCCCAGCAGCAGTGGCCTCAGCAGCCCGCCGCCGGAGGCCACGGCGAGCCCGAGTACTTCGACCCGCACGAGCAGCCGCCGTACGGCCAGCAGCAGGGCCAGTCGTACGGCCAGCAGCAGCCCCCGTACGGTCACGGCGGCCCCGGCGGCCCCGGCGGAGGCTCGTACGCGAACGACAACCCGGGGCACACCCAGGTCTTCGCGTACGGCGAGGACCCGTACAGCCAGGGCGCGACGTACCACGCGGGCGCCGCGGCCGCCGCGCCGACGGGCCCGCGACTGCCGTGGAAGGAACTCCTCCGCGGCATCGTGATGCGGCCGGGGCCGACGTTCCTGCAGATGCGCGACTACGCCGTCTGGGGCCCGGCGCTGATCGTGACCTTCCTGTACGGCCTGCTCGCGGTCTTCGGCCTCGACGACGCCCGCGAGGACGTCATGAAGGCCACCCTCCCCAACGCCGTCCCGATCGTCCTCAGCGCCGGCGTGGCCTTCGTCATCTGCGGCCTGATCCTCGGCGCCGTCACGCACACCCTGGCCCGCCAGCTGGGCGGCGACGGCGCGTGGCAGCCGACCGTGGGCCTGTCGATGCTGGTCATGTCCATCACGGACGCGCCGCGCCTGCTCTTCGCCGTGTTCCTCGGCGGGGACAACCTGTTCGTGCAGGCACTGGGCTGGGCCACGTGGGTGGCGGCCGGAGCCCTGTTCACGTCGCTCGTCAGCAAGTCGCACGACCTGCCGTGGCCGAAGGCGCTGGGCGCGTCCGCGATCCAGCTGGTCGCGCTGCTGTCGATCATCAAGCTGGGCACGCTGTAAACCCACGACGCAAACGCACGACGCACGACCCACGACGCACGACCACGACCGACGAGAAAGGGCCCCGGCGCACAACGCGCCGGGGCCCTTTTCCACGCTGGTCGTGTCAGGCGTCGAGAACCTGACCCTCACGCTTCACCACGGGCGGCTCGACCGACCACGGGAAGTTGATCCACTCGTCGGTCTTCTTCCACACGTACTCGCACTTCACGAGCGAGTGGGACTTCTCGTAGATCACGGCGGACCGGACCTCGGCGACGTGGCCCAGGCAGAAGTCGTGGACGAGCTTCAGCGTCTTGCCGGTGTCGGCCACGTCATCCGCGATGAGGACCTTCTTGTCGGTGAAGTCGATCGCCTCGGGCACGGGCGCCAGCATGACCGGCATCTCCAGCGTGGTCCCGACGCCCGTGTAGAACTCGACGTTCACCAGGTGGATGTTCTTGCAGTCGAGCGCGTACGCCAGACCGCCGGCGACGAAGACGCCGCCGCGGGCGATGCTCAGGATGATGTCGGGCTCGTAGCCGTCATCGGCGATGGTCTGCGCGAGCTCGCGCACCGCCCGCCCGAATCCCTCGTAGTTCAGGTTCTCTCGTACGACGTCGCTCATGCCTCGTGCCTCACCTGGGTGCGGTGGAAGTTCTGGAAGGAGCGCGAGGCCGTCGGGCCGCGCTGGCCCTGGTACCGCGATCCGTACCGCTCGCTCCCGTACGGGAACTCGGCGGGCGAGCTGAGCCGGAACATGCACAGCTGCCCGATCTTCATCCCGGGCCACAGCTTGATCGGGAGGGTGGCGAGGTTCGACAGTTCGAGCGTGACGTGCCCCGAGAACCCGGGGTCGATGAACCCGGCGGTCGAATGCGTCACCAGCCCCAGGCGGCCCAGGCTGGACTTCCCCTCCAGTCTGGAGGCGATGTCGTCGGGCAGCGAGACGACCTCGTAGGTCGAGGCGAGGACGAACTCGCCCGGGTGGAGGATGAAGGCCTCGTCACCCTCCGGCTCGACCATGCGGGTCAGGTCGGGCTGCTCGACGGCGGGGTCGATGTGGGCGTAGCGGTGGTTCTCGAACACCCGGAAAAAGCGGTCGAGACGTACATCGATGCTGGAGGGCTGCACCATCGATTCCTCGAACGGGTCGATGCGAACCCGTCCGCTGTCGATCTCGGCCCGGATGTCTTTGTCTGAGAGAAGCACGTCCCGAGGATACGCAGTGCGCGCGGACCACCCCCAATCGAGAGCGGCCCCGCGCGCCTCTCGGACCGTCTACCGCTTGACGGCCGTCACCCCGACGGGCACGGCATGCCTCAGCCGCGCACACCGCGGGCACCGCAACAGCCGCCCGGGCCCGATCCGGCCGGCACCGAGGTGCTGCAGCGGAAACGAAGCGGTACTGAAAACGTGCCCTTCGGCACAACGGACGACGGTGTTCTCCATCGAGTCCCTTTCCCCAACCTGCCGTACTGCGACGAATCGCCACATTAGGGGATGATCGCGACCTGCTCCAGCCGCCACTCCAGCGCCGCTCCCGCACCACCGCGCACGGGTACGTTACGCCCCAACTCCCGCCCCCACGAGCCTCGGTGCACACCACAAACAACGACGACCCCGCGGCAGATTCACCGGGGGTCGATCATGGGGTAGAGTGTCCAAAGATACCGCTCCAGGCAACTGGAACGCTATGCGGATGTAGTTTAATGGTAGAACATGAGCTTCCCAAGCTTATAGCGCGGGTTCGATTCCCGTCATCCGCTCCACAGCAAAGCCCCAGGTCAGCGACCCGGGGCTTTTGTGTTGCCTAGACCTCTCTACCTTTCCCGTGCCAGATCCGTGCCAGATGCGGAATTCCGTGCCGTGGCCCGCAGCGCCTGTACCCGAGCATCGATCCCGGCAGCTACTTCCCTCTGACGCTCAAGGTTGGAGTGCTGGTAGATCATGGCCGCCTTCTCCGAGGACTGGCCGGCGCGCACCATTGTGTCCTTCAGGGTGGCCCCGGACTGCGTCGAGAGGGTGTGCCCGGTGTGACGAAGGTCGTAGAAGGTGAACGCCTCCGGCAGTCCTGCCGCCTTACGCGCCTTCTTCCACTTCCGACCGAACGTCGTACGCCGGAACGGTGCGCCTCGCTCCCCTATGAAGAGCAGCCCGTCCGGCTTCTGCTCGGCGTACAGGTACATGTGCATCTTGAGATCGCCAGCCATGAAGCGCGGCAGAACGATGAACCGCTTACCTGCCTCGCTCTTGGTCTCGCCGGGCGCACGCCGACCGGTGTTGAGCTCCGGCTCGGCGCGACGCACCCAGACACCGCAGTTCGCAAGGTCAACGTCCGGGCGACGCAGGCCCGCCAGCTCCTCGGGCCGAGCCGGACCGTAAGCGGCGATATAGACCATCAACCGCCAGCGCGCCCCGATGGCCTTGGCAACGACATCGACCTGGTCCACGGTGGCGGTGGACCGCTCGGCAGCTGTTTCCTTGCCCGCGCCCTTGATCCGGCAGGGGTTCCGTCTGATCAACTCATCGTCCTCGGCGGTCTGCATGATCGCCTTGAACAGCCGGTACGACTTGGCGACCGTCGACCCCCCGGTGACCTTGAGCCGTGCAGCCCGCCAGGTGCGCACGTGGGGCGGGGTGATCTGGTCAAGGTCCCGGTCCTCGAAGGTGGGCAGGATGTGCAGCCGCAGCAGCCGCCGGTACAGCTCGTCGGTGGTCTCCTCCAGGCCGCGCTCGTCCACCCACTGAACTGCGTACTCGCGGAAGTTGACCGCTCCCGCGTCCGGGTCCCGCCAGTCCCCCTTGTTGATCTCGGTCTGCTTCTCGGCGAGCCAATCGTCCGCGTCCCGCGAGGTCGCGAAGGTCTCGGGTGCCGGCCGCATGACCCCGTCAGGACCGGGATACCGCGCCTGGAACTGCCCGGACGGCAACTTCCGAATGGCGCCGAACGTACGCTTCTTGCCCTTTCGGTTGCCCATCAGGCAACCCGCCGGAAGCGCGAGCGCTGCGGCCGACGCGGCTCGACCGTGTTGGCGGCGATGTACGCCTGCACCGCGCTCTCCGGGATCCGCACGTGGGTGCCGACCTTCACGTACCGGATGCGTCGCTCGGCAACGAGCCGCCGGGGGAACCGCTCCGTGGTGCCGAGTAGTTCGGCGACCTGAACGACGGACAGGTATCGATCACTCATCTCGTTCCCCCATGAGTTCTTCGCGGGCGATCTCGCGGTTGAGCCGGATGTCGCGGCGGATGTTGGCGGCGAGCCAGGACTCGCCGGGTGTGGAGCCGTGTCCGGCGTAGGCCCAGTGCGCGACCACGAGGAGGGTTGCCTCCGGGTGCTCGGCGGGGTCGGGCAGGCCGAGGGAGGCGCGTTGTTGGGCGGCGCGGTAGTCGGCGCGGACCTGTCGCAAGGCGCCGAGGGTGGTCGAGTATTGGCGGGACTTGGTGGAGAAGTGCCCGCGGAAGCCGAGCATGTGAGCCCAGGCCCGCAGCCGACGTTCCGGGTAAGCCCGATCGAGATCCATGCAGGCTTCCATCAACCGCCGCGGGTGGTCGGGCACTCCGAGAAGGAGCAGGGCTTCCTTGTTGCCGACCGGGTGGTCGACGGTGCCTGTCGTCTCGGCGGCTTTGGTGGCGTACTTGGCGACGTAGGAGGCGACCGCCTGCTCCGTTAAGTCTTCTCCGTTCCCGAAGGCGCCGATGGGCTGCACGTCGATCTGCTCGCCCCACCTAAGGTCCCAGTCGTTCTCGAAGCCGTGCTCCAGGGTGGCCGGCACGACGACACGGACACGAGCGGCAGCGGCCCGAATGGCGTCGGTGAGCAGGTCGAGGGTGGCCCAAGCGGGCGGCGGGCTGTCGGGCCCGCTCGGCCCGTCGAATCGGATCACGGCGTGGAAGTGGACGGCCCCGCGCTTTTGGTACTCGGCGACCTTGCCGAAAGAGACGCGGGACTGTTCACGGGCGGCTTTCTGGGTGAGACCGGCGCGGGCGGCGATCTCACGGCGGAGGTAGATCGTGAAGTACCGCCACAGCTCGGAGGCGTGGTTGTTCCACAGCACCGCGCCCGCGTAGTCGTACGTGGACGGGTCGAGCGGGGTACCCAGCTCCCTGGCGTCTTCGGGGTGCCCGACGCCGCACCGGCAGGAGCGGGTGCCGGGGCGGTTGTGGACGGGGCCGAAGGACGGGGCGGTCAGGGTGGCGAAGACGCGGGGGTGGTCGCGAATCGTCTCGGGTGTGCCCTTGGCGGGCTCACCGACGAGTCCGGCGCGGATCAGGTGGTAGGTGTCACCGGCGTACGTCCAGGCGCAGGCCGGGCAGCGGGAGGCCCGGCGGTTGCCGCAGGCGATCCGGAGGACGCCGCCAGGCTCGGCGTCGGTCGTGTAGGCGTGAAGGACGCTCCGCGTGGCGGGGTCAAGGAGCTTGCTTCCGCCGGAGAGGCGGATGGGGGCGGCGCATCCTCCGGTGCGGCGGATCTGTTCGTGGAGTCGGTCGAAGCCGGGGGCCCCGGCCACCCGGAGCAGATCGCTCAGGGTGGCCGGGTCCAGGCCCGCCGCAGTGGCGGCGTCAGACAAGGCACTCACTTCCCGGCGCGGACGAGGCCGGCGGGGATGGTGCGGCCGAGTCCCCGGCAGGCCGGGCAGTGGGCACGGACGGTGTCTCGGGCGCCATCGGGGGTCCGGGTGCCGGTGGTGATCGTGGCGGTGGCGAAGCCGTCGCAGTCGCGGCAGACGGGCTTGGTCTGGGCGTGCTGGGGCATGATGAGGCTTCCCTTTCGGGTCCGTTGGATCAGGAAGAGGTGGAGCCGTCCGGGGCGGCGGATCTTTGGCGAGAGAGCCGCCCCGGAGGGCGTTACTTGATGCGGCCGCCGCGCTTCTGCGTGGCGTTGAAGATGCGCTTGTCCTCGCGCGTGGCGGTGCCGTCGCCGATCCGGTCACGGATTTCGTTCAGGAGGCGTCCGCCTTCGCGCTTGGCGTCCTGGATCTGCCGGTCCTGCTCGTCGTGGTTGGTCTCGGGACGCTTGCTGAAGATGCCCATGTCAGTGACCTTTCGGGTTGTTGAGCAGGGAGCGGATGACGACGGCGCACACGGCGACCGAGGCGGCCGTGATGGCGACGGCGAGGAGCATGGAGACGAGGACGGTGCCGACGACCAGGACCACGGCCCCACCGCCGGCGACGAGGGCAGCGACGCTGCCGGGCGTGAGCTGGACGGTCGGGCGGGCAGCCGGAGCGGGTACCGGGGCCGGGGCGGTCGGCACGGGGGCCGCCGCGGGGTCGGGAACCAGGTGGACCGGGATGTAGGTGTCGGGCTTCGGGTACTTCGGCGTGAGCATGAGCGATCTCCTTTCAGGCCTTGCAGCGGTGGGTGCGGGCGGCGAGTTCGGCGCTGGCGCGGGTGAAGTAGTCGGCGGAGAAGTCGCAGCCCGGAGCGGTGCACACGGCGGTGTGCTTGGTGCGGCCCCGGCCGTCGTGGTGGGTGCCGACGCGCACCGGTCCGAAGCGGGCGACGTTGTAGAAGCGGTTCGGGCGCACGGTCTGTCTCCTTTCCTGTCACGTGAGTTGGACAGCGATGGCATCCGCCAGCGCGGGCGGGACGCCGAGGCGGCTCCGCAGAGTCGCTGTGTCGATCGGGGCCCCGGTCTGTGCCTGGTGGGCGTCCGCGATCTTCTGGGCGTGGTCGAGCAGGGCGGGCGGGACCGGCATGGCGGCGGCCGTGGGTGCGGGCTGCGGCGGTGCGGACTGCGGGGCGGGTTCGGCCGGCGGTAGCTCGGGAGCAGCTTCCGGCGCGCGCTCCACGGTCAGGTCCGGGGCGGGCTCGACCTGCCGCTGTTCCGTCTGCTCCGGCTCCATCACCGGGGCGGGTGCGTGGGCGAGGAGCGTGCCGCCGAGGAAGGCGAGCGCGGGCCAGCCCGCGACGAGGATGCGCAGCCAGGCCGGAACGTCTTGCAGGTCGAGCAGTCCGGCAGTGGCGACGTTGGCGCCGAGCGAGGCGACGAGGGCGATGGCGAACCAGAGCCAGGCGTCGCGGTTCTCGGCGTTCGTGCGCATCCGGCGCCATGCGGCGACCAACAGCAGGTCGACGCTGACCGGGTAGGCCCACGCCTTCCATCCGTCCTGTCCTGCCGCAGCAGCCAGATCGTGCAGGTGGGCGAAGGACAGGGCACCGGCGATGACAGCCTGGATCAGCACGGCGTCGAGGCGGAGGGTGCGGAACACGAGTCACCTCCTTTCAAGGAGGCCGATGCCGAGCGTTTCCGTCCGGCACCAGCGGTTTTGGGAATCGCGTCAGCCGGTGCCGGTGCCGAGGCAGCTCAGGCAGAGTCCCGTCTGCGTGGCGCCGATCTCGCGGTGCTTGCGCCCGACCCGGACGGCCGTCGTGGTCTCCCCCGTCCCGTCGCAGGTACCGCAGGACGGCGGTACGGGAGCGGGCTTGGGCGAGCGTCGCCGCCGGGGCGGCGGCTTTTTCTCGGTGCTCATGGCGGTTCCCTTCGGTTTCGGGCATGGGTCGGGTAGGGACCTGGCGCGAGATGGTCACGCCGACCGAGGGGGAGAGAGTCGCTACGGCGTCGCCGGAGTCGGCTTAACCAGCGGGACGGACCCGGGGAACCCGGCGGAGGCGGCGACCGCCGGCCGGTACGGAGCGAGAGAGGGCAGCGCCGGGGTCAGGTACGCGAACTGCGAGCAGACCTCGGCAGCTTCCTTGGCGCTCAACTCGGGGGTGCGGATCCGGGACCAGCCGCCGGAGGAGTCGCCGGCCACCGCGACACCGGGCCGGTCGGGCGGGATTGCCGTCACGGCCATGACCGCGTCGGGGGCGATGTCGCC
Organism: Streptomyces sp. WM6372; assembly: GCF_001279655.1. Lineage (NCBI taxonomy): Bacteria > Bacillati > Actinomycetota > Actinomycetes > Kitasatosporales > Streptomycetaceae > Streptomyces > Streptomyces sp. WM6372. Next base: position 9,128 of record NZ_LGDB01000021.1, read on the forward strand.
CAGGCCCATGTCAGCGGTCTGCTTGTCGTTGACGCGGTGGACCACGCGCCCAGTGAGCTGTGCGCGGAGCGTGGTGGCGCCCTTGCCGAGTTCGGAGCCGAAGCGCTGGCCGCAGATCTCCAGGTAGATGCCGGCCGCACGGGCCATCTGACCGAGGCGGATCAGCTGCATGACCATCCGGTCCCGACGCTCCTCGTCCTTCTTTCCGGCGATGAGGAACAGCTCCGCGACTTCGTCCACGAGCACGACGACGGGTACCGGACGGATGCCCTCGGGCAGCGCCCACAGGTCGGCGGCGCCATAGGCGCTCAGCAGATCGAAACGGGTCTCCATCTCGTCAACAAGCGCGTCCAGGAGCCCGGACGCCTCCGCCGGGGTCACGGCCAGTGCCGACAGCCGCGGGGCGTAGCCCTGCTGCTCAACACCGCGCTTGCAGTCGATCCCGACCAGGGCGACCCGCAGGCGGGCGAGGCCCGCGATCAGGTTGCGCTGGTACATGGACTTACCCGACTGGTTGGCGCCGAGCGTCAGCGCGTGCGGGACCTTGAGGTAGTCCCGTACGAACGCGGTGCCGTCCTCCCGGAGCGCGACCGGGACCACCATCTGCCCGGACGGGCGTCGGCGCGGCATCTTCACGCGGCGCAGTACGTCGTAGCCGGTCATCCGCAGCTCGACAAACCCCGGCTTGGTTTCCACCACGTTGACCGAGTGGACACCCCAGGCGTGGCGCAGCCGCTCGGAAGCCGCGACCACGTCGGAGGGCTCCAGCCCGGCCGGCAGCCGCAGGGTGACCCGCATCCCGGTCGAGGAACCCCGCACCCGGCGGACCTTCGGCGGAACCGGCTGTACGTCGCTGCGACGGGCGACGTTGCGGACCAGGAACGCCCGGAAGCGGGACGGCTGCACCGTGAGTCCGCACACGTCCATCGTGGCCCCGTACGTCACCGCGAACCGCACACGTGCCACAGGCAGACCGACCACAGACCAGAACAGGCGCGGGGCACGGTACTTCGCGTATCCGAGACCACCGCCTGCACCCGCCAGGGGGAGGCCGACCTCCCATAACGTCGACAGGTCGGTCATGGTCAGACCCCGACCGACGTGAGGGCGACGGCGCGGAACGAGATGCCGTGCCGGGTCTGACCGTTGAACGTGTTCTCCCAGTCCCGTGCCTTGAGGCCGATCACGGAGACCGGCATGCCCGGCATCAGGCCCTCGGGGAGACCGGTCTCCGGAACGGTCACCTGGTAGAGGTTGCCCTCCCCCTCATCCGAGATCAGCAGACCCACCGTGGACAGCCCGGCACCGGTCTCCCGGTCGACGGCGCGCTCACCGGTCTGCTTGCTCACGAGCTTCGGGGTCGGGGCCGTGGCCACGAACACCACGGCAGTCGACGTGTCCACCTTGAACGACGGCATGGTTTCTCCTTCAGAGATGCCAGCAGGAAGCTAGATGACCAACTTGGCTAGCCCGGTTGGTCACATCTCGAAGGTAAGAGAGATGGCTAGCCATGTCAACAACATGACTGGCATGGCTGTCCTGCTTGGGGGGTGTCACCTACCATCGACCCCATGACCTTTGTCCCCGAGCCCCTCGACCCAGACGACGACAGAGCCCCGTACGAGCAGGTGGCGAGCAGCCTCAGCGCGGCCATCCGCACTCGAAAGCTGGGCCCTGGTGAGAAGCTCCCGTCCCACGCGAAGCTGACGGAGCACTACGGGTTCGCTCGGGCGACAATCCAGCGCGCGCTGCGCGACCTCGAAGACGAGGGCCTGGTGGTCTCCCGTAAGGGCAGCGGCGTCTATGTGCGCAACCGGACCGAACGGCCAGCGGGCCTACGCCCGTACGTCGAGCAGGCCTTCGCCAAGGACCGCGTGACGATCGATTTCGCAGGCTTCTCCAGCGAGACCCTGCACGGGGCACTTCAGGAGCCGCTCGACAAGATCCGGGTCGGTCGGCTCACGCCGTCGAGCATCACCATGCGGATACTCGTCCCCGACATGTCGGTGCCCCAGGCGGCGCCGGTACGCAAGGACGACGGCGCGGACGACAAGCGGCTCCGCGACCGAATGCACGACATCATGGTCAGCTACACCCGCAGCATTCGTGACGCCATCGCCGAGCTGGAGCACCTTGGCCTCGTGGCCGAGACGCAGATCAGCGTCCGTGTCCACAGCGGTACGCAGTTCTTCAAGCTCTACGTGATCAACGACGAAGACGCGTTCTTTGGGTACTACCCGATCCGGCCCAACAAGGTCGTCGCCCAGGGCGAGACGATCGAGATCTACGACCTTGTGGGCAAGGACGCCACGCTGTTCCATCACTCGATCAATGACGGCGAGTCTTCCAGCGGAGCGCAGCAGGTCCAGCAAGCCCGCATGTGGTTCGACAGCGTGTGGGAGACCATCGGAAGGGACTTCGACCTTGACGCACGATGACCGTCTCTCGGGAGTCCTGGCGAACGCGCGCGTGATCTTCTTCGACTTCGACGGGCCCGTATGCGATGTGTTCGCCGGGCTGCCCGCCCCAGAGGTCGCCAAGCAGCTCGCCGCACTGCTCACAGCCCATGACGAGGCCGCCGGTGCCAAGGCCACCGAGACCGACGATCCGATCGAGGTCATGCGCATCGCGCACGAGGCCGGCGACGAAATCGGCCGCATGGTGGAACAGGCGCTGACTGCGGCTGAGGTCGAAGCCGTGGCGGTGGCCGGATCGCCGACCGCGGGGGCGGTGGAAGCTCTTCAGGCCGCACGTGCCTCGGGGCGGCCGGTGGCGGTGGTGAGCAACAATTCCGCCGAATGCGTCCAGCGCTTCCTGGAGGAGCACGGGCTGGGGGGATACGTCGTGAAGGTCATCGGTCGACCGTCCGGGCAGCCTCACCTGATGAAGCCGAACCCGTTCCCGCTGATTGGGGCGGCGGAGCAGATGCAGATGGATGTCACGCACTGCACCCTGATCGGTGACTCGCTCACGGACATCCAGGCCGCGCATGCCGCAGGGACGACGGTCATCGGCTACGCCAACAAGCCCCAGAAGGTCGATCTGTTCGCCGAAGCGCAAGCCGATGCCGTCACAGACGACATGCAGGCCATCGCCGACGCACTCACCACGGCGTAGCCGAGGATCAGCGGGGGACCTGTTACAGGTTTCTCTACCTCATCAAGGCGGCTCGCTCCGCTCGCCGCGCGCGTTCCCGGCTCACCGCCGGGCCCCGACGCTCCGTGCCTTCGGCAC
>NZ_LGDB01000022.1:0-11404 GCF_001279655.1 Streptomyces sp. WM6372
ACGGACGCTTCCTTTGTACTCACCCTCTCGGGCTTTCCTCCGGGCTTTCGTTCTTGCGTTTCCGACTCTATCAGAGTCAGTTCCGCTTGCTTTCCAGGTTCTTCGCTTTCGCGTTTTCCCTTTCCGGCGATGCCGACTCTATCAGAAGTTTTCCACCGGATTTCCCGGCTTCGGATTCCTGGATGAGGAGTCGACTGTGCCTCGCTGGAATTCAATTCCTTCGGAGGCGAGAGAGACTTTAAACCATCGCTGCCGAACTTGTCCAGTTCGAGGCAACCGTTCGAATCTACCTCCCCACGGCGACGGTGTCAACAGTCGCTGCGGGACGACGAGGAGACTAGCAGCTGAACGGGGTCCGACGCACATCAGGCCGCCGTCGGCAGCGTGGCCGTCTGGTCGGCGGCCTCCACGTCGCCCACCTCACCGGCGCGCGCGGCCCGGCCGCCCAGGACGTACACGTACGTCAGGAACAGGACCTCGGCGGCGACGCCGATCGTGATGCGGGCCCAGGTCGGGAGGCCGGACGGGGTCACGAAGCCCTCGATCAGGCCCGATACGAACAGGACCAGCGCCAGGCCGATCGCCATGCCCAGCGCGGCCCGCCCCTGCTCGGCGAGGGCGGCGCGGCGGGTGCGCGGGCCCGGGTCGATGACCGTCCAGCCCAGGCGCAGGCCGGTCCCCGCCGCAACGAAGACGGCGGTCAGTTCGAGCAGGCCGTGCGGGAGGATCAGGCCGAGGAAGACGTCGAGGCGGCCCACCGAGGCCATCAGGCCGATGCCCGTGCCGAGGTTGAGCATGTTCACGAAGAGGATCCAGAGCACCGGTATCCCCAGGAACGCGCCCAGGACCAGGCAGATCGCGGCGGCCTGGGCGTTGTTCGTCCAGACCTGGGCGGCGAAGGAGCCCGCCGGGTTGCTGGAGTAGTACGTCTCGTACCCGCCGCCCGGCTTCGTGAGCGCCTTCAGGTCCTCCGGGGCCGCTATGGCGCCCTGCACCTCGGGGTGCGTGGCTATCCACCAGCCGAGGAGGACGCCGACCGCCGTGGAGATCAGTGCCGTCGGTATCCACCAGCGGCGGCTGCGGTAGACGGCGGCCGGGAAGCCCTCGGTGAAGAAGCGGGCCGCGTCGCGCCAGCCGGCGCGGCGGGCGCCCGTCACGGTGGCCCGGGCGCGGGCGACGAGCTGGGTCAGGCGGCCCGTGAGCATCGGGTCCGGAGTACTCGACTGGATCAGCGAGAGGTGCGTGGAGGCCCGCTGGTAGAGCGCGACCAGTTCGTCCGCCTCGGCGCCGGTCAGCCGGCGGCCGCGGCCGAGCAGCTGTTCCAGGCGGTCCCATTCCGCCCGGTGGGCCGTCACGAAGACGTCGAGATCCATCCGGTTACCGCTCCCCTGCCCCAGGACCCTGCTCTGCTTGTGCTTACTTCTACGGTGGTCAGCTTGGCAGACTGGGTGACCAAGGGGCGGGTCCGGTCACGGGAAAGGTGTGCAGGGTGAGCGATCTGGTGACGGGGGACGCGGTCGTCCTGGGGTTGCGGCCGGCGAGGCTGCCGAGCAGGGCGCTGGCGATCTTCCTCGACCTGCTCGTGTACCTCACCGGGTACCTGCTCATCTCGATCGGGCTGACCCTCGCGACCGCCTCGCTGGACACGGCCGCGCAGGCCGCCGTGTCGGTGGCGGGCTTCGTCCTGGTGCTGGTCGGCGTGCCGATCGCGGTGGAGACGCTGTCCCACGGGCGATCGCTCGGCAAGCTCGCCTGCGGGCTGCGCGTGGTGCGCGACGACGGCGGGCCGATCCGGTTCCGGCACGCGCTGGTGCGCGGGGCGATGGGGGTCGTGGAGCTGCTGGGCACCTTCGGTGCCATCGCCTGCATCGCTTCGCTCGTCTCGGCCCGGGGCCGGCGGCTGGGGGACGTGTTCGCGGGGGCGCTGGTCATACGGGAACGGGTGCCGGGGGCGCGGGTGATGCCGGTGCCCGCGCCGCCGCCGTGGCTGGCCGGGCGGTTCTCCGGGCTGGACCTGTCGGCCGTACCGGACGGGCTGTGGCTGGCGATACGGCAGTACCTGACGCGGATGAACCAGCTGGACCCGCAGGTGGGCGCCGCCATGGCGGTACGGCTCGCCGATGATCTGGTGGCGCGTACGGGAGCGCCGCCGCCGGTGGGCGTGCCGGCCGCCGCGTTCCTGATGGCGGTGGTGCACGAGCGGCAGGCCCGGGACGCGGCCCGCGCCTTCGGGCCCGGTGGGCCCTCGTACGCTCCGCCCGTCTACGCTCCGCCCGTCGCGCCCGCGATGCCCGCGGGGATGCCGGCCGTGTCGGGGCACCCGGCTCCCGGGGCGTACGTACCGCCGGCTCCCGGGGCGTACGTTCCGCCGGCTCCTGGCGCGTACGCACCGCCGGCCGTACCGCCGGCGACTGCGGCGGTCCCGGTTCCGGTCCCGGGCGAGGTGCCCGCGGCTCCCGCGCCGCAGCGGCCCGCGACGGGGTTCGCGCCCCCGGCGTGATCGCCTAGCGTGCGCGGCATGTCAGCGAACATCGCATTCACCTTCCGCGTCACGGGCATCGCGGACGAGGCCCGGGCGCAAGCCGTCGTCGAGGAGCTCCGGGAACTGATGCGGGACGAGAGCATCGGCCGCCAGGTCACGATCGGCGTCCGGCGGGAGGACGGCGTGCACGTCGTCACCGGCGGGACCGATTTCCCGGTCTCCGTCAGCCGCGCCCACCTGTGGTGCCCGGAGTTCGAGAAGTCCGTCGCCTGGTACGCGCAGGAGGCCGCGCCCTCGGCGACGTGCACGGTCGAGTGGAGCCACCCCGACGAGCAGCGCTGACCCCCGGGGCCGGGGAGCCGGACGGGGGCGTCAGTCCTCGGGGAACGTCGACGGTGGGGTCTCCAGGTGCTCCAGCTCGATGCCCGGGGCGGCGAGGACGACGTCCCCGGCGATGTGGACCGCGTGGACCTCGCCCGTGTCCAGGGCGGTGACCTGGTACTCGTCCACCACGAGCGGTCCGCTGTCCGTCGCGTGCTCGGCGCGCCCCCGCAGGGCCCAGGCCTGGTCGACCGTACGGGGCGCCAGCACCGGGTCGGTGAGCGCGACGAGCCGGACCCGGGTCGCGGGGGCGCCGGGGGTCAGCCGCAGCAGGCGGGCCGTCGCGACGAGGAAGGCCGGCGAGGTGCCCGTGAATCCCGCGGCGGGGACGTTGCCCTCGATCGCCTCGGCTCCGGCGGGGTCGGAGCGCACCCAGGTGACCCCGTCGATGGCGGCGCCGCGGACCTGCCAGCTCGAGGCGTTGGCTTCGAGGCGGATCGGGCGGCCGAGTTCGTCGATGGCGAGGTCGACCGAACCGCGGTGGTCGCCGTCCGGGCCCGTGAGCTGGGAGACGTAGCGCCAGCCGGAGGGGCCGGGCGCGCAGTGGAAGTGCTCCTCGCCGAGGGGCGTGTGGTCGTGCGGGTCGTGGAGCGAGTAGCGGCCGCGGGGCATGGGGTGCCGTCCTTGCGTGCGTCGTACGGGGTCGTGCGGGTCGTGCGGGGTCGTGCGGGTCGTGCTCATGGGGCAGGCCCCCGGCGTACGTGCCGGGGGCCTGCTCGGTGCTGCGGATCCGCGGGGACCGGTGCGGGATCAGTAGCGGTAGTGGTCCGGCTTGTACGGGCCCTCGACCTTGACGCCGATGTAGTCGGCCTGCTCCTTGCGGAGCGTCGTGAGCTTGACGCCGAGGGCGTCCAGGTGGAGGCGGGCGACCTTCTCGTCGAGGTGCTTGGGCAGCACGTAGACGTCGGTCGGGTACTCCGAGGGCTTGGTGAAGAGCTCGATCTGGGCCAGCGTCTGGTCCGCGAAGGAGTTCGACATCACGAACGACGGGTGGCCGGTCGCGTTGCCCAGGTTCAGCAGACGGCCCTCGGAGAGGACGATCAGGACCTTGCCGTCGGGGAACTTCCACGTGTGGACCTGCGGCTTGACCTCGTCCTTGACGATGCCCTCGACCTTGGCCAGGCCGGCCATGTCGATCTCGTTGTCGAAGTGGCCGATGTTGCCCACGATCGCCTGGTGCTTCATCTTGGCCATGTCCGCGGCCATGATGATGTCCTTGTTGCCCGTGGTCGTGATGAAGATGTCGGCCGTCTCGACGACGTCGTCCAGCGTCGCGACCTGGAAGCCGTCCATGGCCGCCTGGAGCGCGCAGATCGGGTCGATCTCGGTGACGATGACGCGGGCGCCCTGGCCGCGCAGCGACTCGGCGCAGCCCTTGCCGACGTCGCCGTAGCCGAAGACGACCGCGACCTTGCCGCCGATGAGGACGTCGGTGGCGCGGTTGATGCCGTCGATGAGGGAGTGGCGGCAGCCGTACTTGTTGTCGAACTTCGACTTCGTGACGGCGTCGTTGACGTTGATCGCCGGGAAGAGCAGGGTGCCCTCGGCCATCATCTCGTACAGGCGGTGGACACCGGTGGTGGTCTCCTCGGTGACGCCGCGGATCTCGGACGCGAGCTGCGTCCACTTCTGCGGGGCCTCGCCGAGGGTGCGGTTCAGCAGCGTGAGGATGTGGCCGTACTCCTCGGAGTCCGCCGTCGACGGGTCCGGGGCGGAGCCGGCCTTCTCGAACTCGACGCCCTTGTGGACGAGGAGGGTGGCGTCACCACCGTCGTCGAGGATCATGTTCGGGCCGCCGGTGGGGGTGTTCGGCCAGGTCAGCGCCTGCTCCGTGCACCACCAGTACTCCTCCAGCGTCTCGCCCTTCCAGGCGAAGACGGGGACGCCCTGCGGGTTCTCCGGGGTGCCGTTCGGGCCGACGGCGATGGCGGCGGCCGCGTGGTCCTGGGTGGAGAAGATGTTGCAGGAGGCCCAGCGGACGTCGGCGCCGAGGGCGACGAGGGTCTCGATCAGGACGGCCGTCTGCACGGTCATGTGCAGCGAGCCGGTGATGCGGGCGCCGGCCAGCGGCTGGGCCGCGGCGTACTCGCGGCGGATCGACATCAGGCCGGGCATCTCGTGCTCGGCGAGGGTGATCTCCTTGCGGCCGAAGGCGGCGAGGGAAAGGTCGGCGACCTTGAAGTCCATGGGTGCTGCTCCTCATGGGTCGAGAGGGTGGGTACGGCTGAGCCGCGCATCGCCCGTGGGGGCGGTGCACCGGGCGCTCAGTCCGTCGGGGGTCCTCTCTCCCCTCGGCCGGTCGCGAGGACCGCCCGACCGCCATCAGCAGCGACGCCTGACACTGATGACGAATCTACACCGATCGGCCGAGCGCGCCCCAGTGGGCCGGGGAAGAAGTCGCCGCGGAACCGGGGCCCTCCGGCGGGCCGGATCCAGGTCTTTCGGGCTGTTGGACGGGCCCTCACGTGGTGGACGATGCCGGAGGACCGTTCGTACGCGCGAGAAGGAGGCCTCGGCGAGTCCATCGCCGTCCCGCACGCCAGGACGGACGCGGCGTCCCGGCCGATGCTGCGGGTACCGCGTCAGCCCTTCGCGGCGGCTTCCGCCTTGTAGATGTCCGGCTCCAGGTAGATCACGCGGGCGATCGGGACCGCCGCGCGGATCCGGGCCTCGGCGGCGTTGATCGCGTCCGCCACCTGCGTCGCGGTGTCGTCGCCCTCGACGGCGATCTTCGCGGCGACCAGGAGTTCCTCCGGGCCGAGGTGCAGGGTGCGCATGTGGATGACGCGGGTGACGACGTCACCGTCGACGAGCGCGGCCTTGATCTTCTCGATGTCCTCCGTGCCCGCGGCCTCGCCGAGCAGCAGGGACTTCGTCTCGGCGGCCAGCACGACCGCGATGACGAGCAGCAGGGTGCCGATGCAGAGGGTGCCGATGCCGTCCCAGACGCCGTCGCCGGTGGCGAGCGCGAGGCCGACGCCGCCGAGGGCCAGGACCAGGCCGACGAGTGCGCCGAAGTCCTCCAGCAGGACCACGGGAAGCTCGGGGGCCTTGGCGCGCCGGATGAACTGGGTCCACGTGAGGGTGCCGCGGAGCTCGTTCGACTCCTTGATCGCCGTCTTGAAGGAGAAGCTCTCGGCGATGATCGCGAAGACGAGAACGCCGATCGGCCAGTACCAGTCCTTGATGGGGTGCGGGTGCTGGACCTTCTCGACGCCCTCGTAGATGGCGAACATGCCGCCGACGGTGAAGAGCACGATGGAGACGAGGAAGGCGTAGATGTAGCGTTCGCGCCCGTATCCGAAGGGGTGTTCCGGCGTCGCCTCGCGCTGGGCCTTCTTCCCACCGAGGAGCAGCAGCCCCTGGTTCCCGGAGTCGGCCAGCGAGTGGACGCCTTCCGCGAGCATCGACGACGAGCCGCTGAAGAACCAGGCCACGAACTTGGCTACAGCGATGGCGAGGTTGGCGGCGAGTGCCGCCACGATCGCCCTGGTACCGCCTGACGCGCTCATGGGTTTTCGGAGTCCCTTCCTCGGTACGGCGCCCCTGCCCGGGGCGCCGCGCTACGGCGGCACATTGTTGCAGCCGTAGCGGCGGACGCCACTTCTACACCGACACGGTGGCCCGGAAAATGGTGCCGATGCCGGACAGTTCGACCTTTTCGCCGGCCGGGACGAACACCGACTCCCCGGGGGACAGCGTCACTTCGCCGGCCTTCGGGCGGCCCGCCGTGCAGAGCAGGATCTGCGGGGCGGCGTCCGGGAGGGGGTGGGGGGCGGCGCCGGGGGCCAGGGCGAAGCGGGAGAGCCGGAATTCGTCGATGGGGGCCTCGTAGACCTCCTCGCCGTTGCCCTCGGGGCGCTGTACGGCCGGGTCGCCGGGCTCGAACCGCACGATCTTCAGCAGCTCGGGCACGTCCACGTGTTTGGGGGTGAGTCCGGCGCGCAGCACGTTGTCGGAGTTGGCCAGCAGTTCGACGCCGAGGCCGTCGAGGTAGGCGTGCGGGACGCCGGCGCCGAGGAACATCGCCTCGCCGGGCTGGAGTCGTACGTGGTTGAGGAGCATGGCCGCGATCACGCCCGGGTCGCCCGGGTAGTGGTGGACGAGCGGGGCGTACGGCGCGTACGGGCCCCCGAGCCGCTCGATCGCGGCGCCCGCCTCGGTGACCGTACGGGCCATCTCGGCGCGGTCCGCGGTCAGTACGGCCGTGAGCATCTCGCGCAGGGCCGCCTCCTCCGGGTGGGCCCGCAGCAGGTCGGCGTACGGCTTGAGCGAGTCCACCCCGAGGCCTTCGAGCAGTTCGGCGGCCTCCAGCGGCGGGCGGAACCCGCACAGGCCGTCGAAGGGGGTGAGCGCGCAGATCATCTCGGGCTTGTGGTTGGGGTCCTTGTAGTTGCGGTGGGCCGCGTCGGCCGGGATGCCGCGGTCCTCCTCGTCGGCGTAGCCCGCCTCGGCCTGCTCCAGGTCGGGGTGGACCTGGAGGGACAGCGGGGCGCCGGCCGCGAGGAGTTTGAGGAGGAAGGGCAGCCGGGGGCCGAACTTGGTGACGGAGGCCGCGCCGAGCTCGCGCTCGGGGTCGGCGGCGATGACGTCCGCGAGGGTGGTCTCGCCGGCGCCGCGGTCGAGACGGGAGGGGGCGCCGGGGTGGGCGCCCATCCACATCTCGGCCTGGGGCTCCCCGGTGGGTTCGACGCCGAGGAGCCCTGGGATCGCGGTGGTCGATCCCCAGGCGTAGGGGCGGATCGTGTTCGTCAGGCGGTCCATCTTCGTCCGTCTTCCTGGATGAAGGGCCGGCACGGTGGTGTGCTCAGCCGTGTCCCCTGGTCGCCAGCGCCAGGTAGGCGGTGGCGAAGTCCGTGACGGCGAGGAGTTCGGCGATCTGTTCCAGTTCGCCGCCCTCCTCCGGTTCTAGTTCGCTGATGGCCGTGTCGTGGCTGAGGGCGAGCTCGCGCGCGGCCGGGGCGGCGGTGAGGCCGCCCGTGGGCCGGTCGCGCAACAGGACGATGCGGGCACGGAGGGTCTGGGGCTCCTCCACCCGGTCACGGAAGAAGTCTTCGGGGTCGGCGCCGGCGGCGAAGGAGCCGGCGAGCAGGACCCCGTGGGCGGGCAGCGCCTCGGGCAGGTCGGCGGCCAGTGCGGGGCGGCCGGCGAGTTCGGCGAGGGTGGCGGCGAAGCGGCGGCCGGCCGGTCCGGCGCCGGCGCCCTCGCTCCAGATGAGCGGGAGGGTGTCGGCGAGCTCGGCGGCGAGGGTCTTGGCCGGGTTGGAGTACGTGGCGATGGCCGGTCCGCAGCGCTCGGCGGTGCGGTCGAGCCGGTCGGCGACGCGCTGCAGGGTCTCGGGGGCGGCGGTGATCAGCCCGACCCTGTCGAGGAGCACGAGCAGCGGGGTCAGCAGGGCCCACAAGGCGCCGGGTCCGGCCGCGGCGGACTCGTCGTACTCCTGGTACGGGGCCTTGGCCATCGGTACGAGGAGCCCGTGCGCGCCGTCCACGGCCTCGCTCAGCGGGGACCGCTCGGGGGCGACGGCGACGACGGTGCAGCCGCGTCGGTAGGCCTGCTCGGCGAGGAGGGCGAGTCCGGGTTCGGTGCCGTCGGTGGTGGCGAGGAGCAGCAGGTCGACGGAGCCGGCCCAGCCGGGCAGCGCCCAGCGCAGGGCGCCCGCGGCGTGGGCGACGCCGGTGGGGTGCAGGCGGGTGACGGGTGCGGAGGCTCCGGCGAGGGCGCCGAGCAGGTCGGCGACTCCGGTGGCGGCGGTGCCGGACCCGGCGATGAGGACGGCGCGGGGCCGGCCGTCGGGGCGCAGGTCGGCGAGGCCCGCCTCGGTCGCGTGCCGGGCCGCGGTGCGGACTCTGGCCCCGGCCTCGGCGGCGCCGCGGAGCAGGCCGCGACGGTCGGCGCGGGCGAGCTCGTCCGGTGCGTCGAGGAGCGACTCGTCGAGCATTGCGGCCTCCGGCTGATATCAGAAGGGCGGGCGACTCGGTTGCTCGGGCGCCCGGCGCTGCGCCGGGCGCCCCTTGATGCCTGTGCGGCCCGGGACTCGCGCCTCGGGGCGGCGGCCTCAGGCGGGGCGGCGGGCCTCGTCGACGAGGAGGACCGGGATGCCGTCGCGGACCGGGTAGGCGAGGCCGCAGTCCTGGCCGGTGCAGATCAGCTCGGGAGCCGCTTCGTCGGCCGACTTGTCCTCGAGGGGCGAGTGGCAGGCGGGGCAGGCGAGGATCTCCAGAAGGCCGGCTTCGAGCGGCATGGGGCGGTTCCCTTCGAACATGCGGATTGGGCGAGGTCAGCGTACCGCCGGGCCGCACGTCGCGCGGCCCGGCCGGGACAGGGCGTTCATGCCCGGACGAGGGCGAGGACCTCGTCGCGGACCTTGGCGAGGGTCTCGGGGTCGCGGGCCTCGACGTTGAGGCGCAGCAGCGGCTCGGTGTTGGAGGCGCGCAGGTTGAACCACCAGTCGGCGGAGCTCGCGGTCAGGCCGTCGAGCTCGTCGAGGGTGATCCCCTCGGCGGAGCCGTACGCGGCCTTGACGGCGGCGAGCCGGCCGGCCTGGTCGGCGACGGTGGAGTTGATCTCGCCGGAGCCCGCGTAGCGGTCGTAGGAGGAGACCAGCTCGGAGAGCGGGCCGTCCTGGCCGCCGAGGGCGGCGAGGACGTGGAGCGCGGCGAGCATGCCGGTGTCCGCGTTCCAGAAGTCCTTGAAGTAGTAGTGCGCCGAGTGCTCGCCGCCGAAGATGGCGCCGGTTTCGGCCATCTGCTCCTTGATGAAGGAGTGGCCGACGCGGGTGCGGACGGGGGTGCCGCCGTGCTCGCGGACGACCTCGGGGACGGACCAGGAGGTGATCAGGTTGTGGATCACCGTGCCGGTGCCGCCGTTGCGGGCCAGCTCGCGGGCCGCGACCAGGGCGGTGACGGCGGACGGGGAGACGCCCTCGCCGCGCTCGTCGACGACGAAGCAGCGGTCGGCGTCGCCGTCGAAGGCGAGGCCGAGGTCGGCGCCCTCGGCCTTCACGCGGGCCTGGAGGTCGACGATGTTCTTCGGGTCGAGGGGGTTGGCCTCGTGGTTGGGGAAGGTGCCGTCGAGCTCGAAGTACATCGGGACGAGGTCCAGCGGCAGGCCCTCGAACACGGTCGGGACGGTGTGGCCGCCCATGCCGTTGCCCGCGTCGACGACGACCTTGAGCGGGCGGATGGCGCTGAGGTCGACCAGGCCCTTGAGGTGGTCGGCGTAGCCGGCGAGGGTGTCCTGCTCGGTGATCGTGCCGGGGGCGGTGCCTTCGGCGACGGCCGGGGCGCCCTGCTCGGACCACTGCTCGACGAGCTCGCGCACGGTGGAGAGACCGGAGTCCTGGCCGACGGGGGCGGCGCCGGCCCGGCAGAGCTTGATGCCGTTGTAGCGGGCCGGGTTGTGCGAGGCCGTGAACATCGCTCCGGGCAGGTCCAGCGTGCCGGAGGCGTAGTACAGCTGGTCGGTGGAGCACAGCCCGATCAGGGTGACGTCCACGCCGCGGGCGGCGGCGCCGCGCGCGAAGGCGCCGGACAGGGCGGGCGAGGAGGGCCGCATGTCGTGGCCGACGACGATCGCGCTCGCGCCGGTGACCTCGACGAAAGCAGCCCCGAACAGTTCGGCCAGCGACTCGTCCCACTCGTCGGGTACGACACCACGTACGTCGTACGCCTTGACGATGTTCGAAAGATCTGCGGCCACTGCCTGCCCTCCTGAAGTGCTGTGCGGTGGAGCAAACCTACCTGCACGCGGAGCGGCTTTTCAGACCATGTGATGTCAGGAGTCGGGCGAACGCAGGACGCGCAGGTGTCCGCGGCGCGTCTCCCCGGTGCCGCTGCCTCCGCTGCCCGGTCCGGTGCCGCCGGCCTGGGCGGCGCGGTCGTGCGGACGGGCCGCTTCGCGGACGGCGTTGGCCAGCGCTTCGAGGTCGTCGCCGCTCGGGCGGGAGGGCGCGGACCCGTCGGTCAGGCGCACGACGTCCCAGCCGCGCGGGGCGGTCAGGCGCTCGGAGTGCTCGGCGCACAGGTCGTAGCAGTGGGGTTCCGCGTAGGTGGCGAGCGGGCCGAGGACTGCGGTCGAATCGGCGTAGACGTACGTCAGTGTCGCGACGGCAGGGCGGCCGCACGCGGTGCGCGAACAGCGACGTACAAGGCTCACGACGTTGGACGGTACCGCACTCTTGACCGGGCCGCGACGACTCTCCCCCAGCCCGCTCCCCCGTGTCGTGCCTGCGGAGGGGCGCGGCGGGTCCGGAAACGCCCGGGTGGGAGGGGCCGCGAGGGCTACGCTGCGGGGGTGACCGACAGCCCCCTGCCCCCCGGCCCGCCCCGCTCCGCCGAGCCCCCCGCCGAGCCGCGGACGCGCCGCCGCGACCGGCACGGGCGGGGGATGCGGGGGCCGCTGGCCCCGCCGCAGGTGCCGTTGTCGGCGAGCCGGGCGGAGCTGTTCGGGGACCTCGTACGGGACTCGGTCGAGCGGCTGGAGCGGCGGTTTCCCCAGCTGGGGGGGGGGGGGGTTTGGGGGGGGGGGGGGGGGGGGGGG
>NZ_LGDB01000023.1:0-17030 GCF_001279655.1 Streptomyces sp. WM6372
ATCCTCATCCTCGTCGTCGGCATCGCCATCGACCTCCTCATCTTCAGCCCCGTCGAACGCTGGGTCCTGCGCACCCGCGGCCTGCTGGTCAAGGGCTGATCAAGCCGCCGCCCACGCGCTCGTCCACGGGCCGCGGCAGCCGGCCGGTCCGGTCATGACCCTGCGCGGGACACGTCCGCGGGTGGCGCGGCCGCCCCGCGGTGCTTGATGTTGACGGCCGACGCTCTGGCCAGTGCCACGGGGTTCAGGAAGCGCAGCGGACCGATCAGGCGCTGTGCGAACAGGTGCATGTGCCGCGCCACCGACTCATCGCGCGCCGCCGCCGAGAACACCAGCCGTTCCACGGGATTGAACGGACGCGCCTTGGCGAACTCGACGGCCATGGACTGGTGGCCGCGCAGCCGGCGCCGGTGCCTGCGCGCGTAGGCCACCAGGGATTTGTCGAGGTCGCCCCGGCCGGTCGCGGCCGGGGCGACCGCCTGGGCCAGCCATTGGGCGGACTGCAGGGCCCATCCGCATCCCACCCCCCACAGGGGATCGCCGGTCAGGGCCGCGTCGCCGATGAGCGCGACGCCCGGTGCGGTCGGCTTGCGGGTGTGAAGCGGGTAGTTGACCGTGCCGGTGATCTTCGTGATGCGTTCGGCGGAGTCGATGGGCGGCGCCTCCGGCAGGGCGCGGACGAACGCGAAGAAGCTGCCCTCCAGGTCCTCCCGGAAGGCCGGGAGCCGCTTCTTGTCCGGGAGCACCGCGAGGACCGTCACCCCGTCGTCGTTGGGGAACGCGTACGCCATGTCGGGCTCCAGGAACCACGTCTGGCCGATCCCGCCGTGCAGCGGAAGGTTCCGGAAGTGGGCGAGATACCCGAACCGCGTGTTCTCGTACTGCCGGGCCGGCATCCCGGCGAACTTCGCCACGGCCGAGTCCTTGCCGTCGGCGCCGACGACCAGGCGGGCCCGGATCTCGCGCTCGCCCTGCGGTGTGGAGGCGCGCACCCCCGCGGTTCGCCCGGCTTCCCGGACGAGCCCGGTCACGTGGTGGCCGAGGAGCAGATCGACGCCGGGGGTTTCCGCCGCACGGGACCTGATCAACGGGTCGAGGATGCTGCGCCGGATGTTGTACGCGTACGGCAGCTCGGGGCCGTCCGGCGCGGCCCTCGGCTCGATCCATCCCCAACGGGTGTACCAGCGGGCCTCGTTGCGGACGGCTCCCGCCTTCTCCAGGGCGGGGATGAGACCGAGTTCGTCCAGGACCGGGTAGGCGTTGGCCGTGATGGAGTGGGTGCACAGCACCTTGTACGCCTCGGGGTCCGAGCGGCGTTCCAGCAGTGCGACGCGGACACCGCGTCGAGCGAGCAGGATCGCCGCGGCGCTGCCGGCGAGGCTCGCCCCGCTGATGACGACGTCGTAGTCGTATCCCGCGCTCTCAGGCTTGGTCATGCGCTGATCGCTCCCTTCGGTGGTGCGGTGCCGTTCATGGGAGTGGTGCGGTGCCCATGCTGTCAGGCGCATGACCAATCCCACAGGGAGCCGCTCGGGCGCGCGTGGGACCCCGCATCCCGCCGGATACGGGGGTCCCAGGCGCTCGCGCCGGACGTACGGACGTACGAGCCCGCTACCAGGAGGACTTGGTGACTCCGGGGAGGAAGCCGGCGTGCGCCTGTTCTCGCATGCGGACGCGGGAGAGGCCGAACTTCCGCAGATGGCCGCGGGGCCGGCCGTCGACGCCGTCCCGGTTGCGCACGCGGGTGGCGCTCGCGTCGCGGGGCTGCTTGCGCAACTCCTCCAGAGCCGTGTGCCGTTCGGCCTCCGTCGACGACGGCCGCCGCAGGACCTCCTTCAGCTCGGCACGCCGGGCGGCGTACCGCGCGACGACCGCCTTGCGCTTCTCGTTCTGCGCGATCTTGCTCTTCTTCGCCATCAGACCTTCACCCCACGCGCGCGGATCCGGGCCACTGCGGCCTCGATCCCGATGGCGTCGATGGTCTTGATCGCTTTCGCGCTCAGGGTCAGGCGGACATGACGGCCTTCGCTGGGCAGCCGGTAGCGCTTGGCCTGGATGTTGGGGTCGAAGCGGCGCGAGGTGCGCCGGTGCGAGTGGGAGATGTTGTTGCCGAAGCCCGGCTGGGCGCCGGTGAGCTGGCAGTGGGCGGACACGGTGTTACCTGCCTCTCGCGGAAGCGAAACGGTTATTGGAAATGATTTCCATTCCCGTATAGTAGCGGCATGGCACGCAGCGAAGTACGCCCGATCGTCAAGCTCCGCTCCACCGCGGGCACCGGCTACACGTACGTCACCCGCAAGAACCGGCGGAACGACCCGGACCGCATGGTCCTGCGCAAGTTCGACCCGGTGGTGCGCCGGCACGTCGACTTCCGCGAAGAACGCTGATCCCCCGCTCCCCTCCCCGAAGGACACCGTCATGAAGCCCGGAATCCACCCCGCCTACGGCCCCGTCGTCTTCCGCGACAAGGCCGCCGACTTCGCCTTCCTCACTCGCTCCACGGCGACCAGCGCCAACACCGTCGAGTGGGAGGACGGCAACACCTACCCCGTCATCGACGTGGAGATCTCCTCGCAGAGCCACCCCTTCTACACGGGCACCGCCCGCGTCCTGGACACCGCCGGCCGCGTCGAGCGCTTCCAGCGCCGCTACGGGAGCACGGCGTGATCCTGCCCGTCGTCATCGTCGGCGGGCTCCACTGCGACGCCCGCAGGGAAGTCGTGGACCGGTTGCTGCACGCCGTCCCCGACAGCGTCGTCCTCCACCACGACCTGTCCACCGCGGCGCAGGGCACGGTGCGGCGCGTGGTGCGCGACGCCTCGGGCGAGCTGTCCCGAGGCACGGCGCCCCTCGTGAACGACTGTGCGTGCTGCGCGCTGCGCGAGGACCTGGTCCCCGAACTGGAACGACTGGCCGGCAGCGGCCTGACCCGGCTGGCCGTAGTCGAGCTCTGGGACTCCGTGGAGCCCAAGGCGATGGCCGAGGTCGTCGCCGCGCACGGCGCCGGCGTCCTCGACCTCACCGCCGTGATCACCGCGGTCGACCCCGCGCTCGTACTCCCGTACCTCGTCAACGGCGATGACCTGGCAGAGGTGGGCCTCGCGGCAGCCGCCACCGACCAGCGCACCGTCGGAGATACCTGGGCCCGCCAGCTGGAGTACGCGCCCCTACTCGCCCTCGTCGACAGCGAAGAGGCCGATGACGAGGACCGGGCGCTCCTCGCCCAGCTCCATCCGACCGCCCGGCAGGTACCCGCCGCATCCGGCGAACTCGCCCGACTGGCCTTCGCCGGTTTCGACGTGGAGACGGCGGCCGCCGCCCAGCACCCGGCCTGCGCGCTGCTCCCCCAGGAAGCCGACGAGGCGGGAGTCACCACCCTTGTCTGGCACCGCCGTCGGCCCTTCCATCCCGAACGCCTCTACGCGGCGCTGGAGGACCTCTGTTGCGCGGCCGCCCGCAGCCGCGGCCGCTTCTGGCTCGCCGACCGCCCCGACACCCTGCTCGCCTGGGACGCCGCGGGTGGTGCCCTGAGCGTGGAGAACGCCGGCCCCTGGCTGGCGTCCCTGCCGGACGCCGCCTGGGAGCTGGTCCCGCCGATGCGCAGGGCGGCTGCCTCGCTCGACTGGCATCCCGAGCACGGCGACTGCTGCCAGCACCTCGTCTTCACCTCCCCCGGCCTCGACCGCCACGGCTTGGAGCAGCTCCTCGAGTCCTGTCTCCTCACCGACACCGAATACGCGGCGGGCCCCGAGGCGTGGCGGAGGCTCCCGGCCGCCTTCGGCCCCCTCCTCGATCCCGTCTCCTGACCACCACCCGACCACCCGACCACCCGTAAGGAACGCGCATGGCCCGCCGCCAGACCGCCCACAAGCCGCTCAAGTCCCGCCCGAACCCACTGGACGCAGCGGAGATCACGTACATCGACTACAAGGACACCGATCTCCTGCGGAAGTTCGTCTCCGACCGCGGCAAGATCCGCAGTCGCCGGGTCACCCGCGTCTCCGCCCGGCAGCAGCGACAGCTCGCCACCGCGATCAAGAACGCCCGCGAGATGGCCCTGCTCCCGTACGGCAGCAGGTAAGCCTTCGCGGAGGTCGCATTCGGGCGACTGCTTGACAATGAAGTCAAGCAGTCGCTTGAGTTCTATCGTGAGACCAGAGAAGACGGACCTTCGACGCGAGGCCGGTCAGCGCACGCGGGACGATCTGCTGGCGGCCGCTCTCGCGCTGCTCGCACAGCGGGGACAGGAAGGGGTGACCCTCCGCGAGATCACCCAGAACGCCGGAGCCAACGTCGCCGCGGTGAGTTACCACTTCGGATCGCTGAAGGCACTGTGTGACGTGGCGATCGAGCACGCCCTGGAGCGGTACCTGGACGCGCAGATCCGGGAGCTCGACACCCTGGCGGGGAGCGCGACCGTGAGCGAGTTGGCCGAGGCCTTCGCCCGGCCGATGATGAGCGCCCTCGCGGCCGGGGGGCGGGACCTCGCCGTGATACGGACCGTGGCGCGGGTGGGGATCGATCCGCCCGAAGGGTGGGAGCGGCTGGCCGGAAAGTTCCAGCGGGCCCGGTGGCAGGCGGTGCGGGTACTGGCGGCGAACCTTCCCGAGGTCGATGAGCCGGAGCTCGTCTTCCGCGTCCGATGCGCCGCCGGGATGCTGAACTGGCTCGCGGTGGCACCCATCGGGGCCGAGCTGGGCGCCGAGGCCACCGAACGGGTGGAGCGGATGCTCGTCCCCGTGGTGGCCGGGGCTCTCCAAGGAGTCCGGTAGACGCCGGACGCCGCCCGACGGTCTGCGCCGGCCCGGCGCCCCCAACGAATTCAATCAGTTGCTTGACAAGGTGGCCGACCCCTGCCCACAATTTCAATCAAGGGTTTGAATGGATTCTCTCGACACGGGAGGGCACCATGAACACCGACGCGGAAGCCGTGGTCCGGGCGGCGTACCGAGCCGCCGAGGGCAGCGTCCTGGACGTACAGGGCTTCGTGGACCTGTTCGCCGAGGACGGCGTCTTCAACAACGTCGTGGCCGGCGAGAGCTACCGCGGTGAGCACTTGGGCGACCTGGTCGCCTTCATGGGAGCGCTCGCCCCCGACGTGCACCGCGAACTGCACCGATTCCATGTCATGGGCAACGTCGTCGCCGTCGAGCTGACGATCCGGGGCACCTTCACCGGGCCGTTCGAGACGCCCGCCGGCACCATCCGGCCGACCGGCGCCGCGCTCGACATCCCCACGGCCGACTTCTGGTACGTCGAGGACGGCAGGATCAAGGAGTTCAACTGCTATGTCGGCCTCAGCGTCATGCTCGCCCAGCTCGGCGTGCAGCCCGACTTCGCCTCCGCCGTCACGGCGTCGACCGCCGTGCCGAGCTGACCGACCCGCAGACGCAAGGCGCCAAGAAGAGGCAGACGAACCATGCCCACCATCGGCATCATCCTCGGCAGCACCAGGCCCCACCGCGTAGGGGACCAGGTGGCGCGCTGGGTCCTCGACCACGCCTCGCGCCGGACCGACGCCGGCTTCGGGCTGCTCGATCTGCGCGACCACCCGCTCCCCCACCTCGACGAGCCGATGCCGCCCTCCCTCGGCCAGTACCAGAACGAACACACCCGGCGGTGGGCCGAGACGATCGCCGCGTACGACGGATTCGTCATCGTCACCCCCGAGTACAACCACGGCGTCCCCGGTGTTCTGAAGAACGCCCTGGACTACCTCTACGCCGAGTGGAACAACAAGGCCCTCGGCCTGGTCTCCTACGGCGTCGCGGGCGGCGTACGGTCCGCCGAGCACCTGCGCCTGGTCGCCGCCGAACTCCAGATGGCCGACGTACGCCAACAGGTCACGCTCTCCCTCATCACCGAGTTCGAGAACTTCACCGTCTTCAAGCCCGGCGACCACAGCCTGCACGCCCTGAACACGATGCTCGACCAGGTCATCGCCTGGACCTCGGCCCTCGCCCCGCTGCGCACGGCACCGGCCGTCACGAGCTGACCCACCCGGCTGGTCGGACACCGCCCGGCAGTGCCGTAAGGTGGGGTTCACCGACGCGGGGTGGAGCAGCTCGGTAGCTCGCTGGGCTCATAACCCAGAGGTCGCAGGTTCAAATCCTGTCCCCGCTACTACCCGGAATCTGCCGTACGGGGGCGGATCGGGGCGATCCGCCCCCGTTCCCGGTCCACCGATCAGCCGTCCGCGAGCGCCCAGCGGTCCGTGATCAGCGCGGCCTGCTCCTGGAGCGCCGAGACCAGCTCCTGAGCGCTGCCGGCCGCGGTGGAGCGCAGGACGACGACGCTGATCTCCCGGGTGAGGTCCGGGCCGTCGAGGCGGCGTACGACCAGGTCCGGGTGGGGGGCGCCGAGGGCGAGCCGCGGCACCAGGGCGATGCCCGCGCCGGCGGCCACCAGGCCCTGGACCACCGCGTAGTCGTCGGTACGCATCGCGTGGACGGGCTCGAACCCGTGTTGGGCGCAGGCCCACGACAGGACCCGGTCGCACGGGTCGTGGGCGTCGGCGGCGCCCACCCACTCGGTGTCCCGCAGCGCAGTGAGCGGGACCCGGTCCAGGGCAGCGCACGGGTGGTCCTGCGGCATGACCAGGAGCAGGGGGTCGACCAGGAGGGGGTGGAGCGCGAACTCCTCGTCCAGGTCGAGCCGGTCCCCGGGCTGTGAGAAGACGAGCGCGGCCTGGAGCTCCCGGGCCCTCAACCCGCGCAGGAGCAGAGGCAGTTCTCCCTCGGTGAGCGAAATGTGGACGCCCTGCTGGTGAAGGCGTTTGACGGCCGGGGCGAGCAGGAGGGCGCCGGCGGTCGGGAAGGTGCCGATGTGGAGGGTGCGCATGCCCCGCTCCGCGAGACCGCGCACCTCCAGCTCGGCGTGGCGGAGCCGTTCGAGGACGGCCTCGGCGTGCGGCAGCAGGGCTTCGCCGAGCTCGGTGAGTGTCGCGCCGCGCGGTCCGCGCCGGACCAGGCGGGCGTCGAAGTGGGCCTCCAGCGCGGCCAGGTGGTGGGTGATCGTCGGCTGCGTGTAGTGCAGCGCCCGGGCGGCCGCGGCGAGCGAGCCCTCCTGCGCGATGGACCGGAGCACCTGGAGGTGGCGGATCTCAAGCATATAGACAGCCTATGGAGAGCTATAGAAAACTCCAGCATTCCTCTATCACCACGACCCTGACACCCTCCCGGTGTGAACACGCGAACCACCCCTCCCCCAGGCCGTCCGCCGTACCCGGACCAGGACCAGCTGCGCGCCCCGTACGCCGACGCCCTCCTCGCCCACGCGGGACGCGACTGGCTGCGGCTGAACGTCCCCGGTCACGCGGCCGCCCCCGGATCGGACCTCTGCGCCGCCTTCGGCACGCAGGTGCCGGCCCTGGACTTCCCGCCGCTGCTCGACGGCCTGGACCTCGGCGCGCACACTCCGCTGGACGAAGCGCTGGAGCTCGCCGCCGGCGCCTGGGGCGCCCGGCGCACCTGGTTCCTGACCAACGGCGCCTCACAGGGCAACCAGATCGCCTCGATGGTCGCCCCCGCCCTGGGCCGCACGCTGGTCGTGCAGCGCAGTGTGCATTCGAGCGTCGTCGACGGGCTGGTGCTCTCCGGCCTGCACGCCGTGTTCGTCCGGCCCTCCGTCGACCCCGACCAGGGCATCGCCCACGGGGTCACCGCAGGGGAGGTACGGACGGCCCTGGAGCGGACCCCCGACGCCGCGGCCGTGTACGTGGTCTCGCCGAGCTACTTCGGAGCCGTGGCCGACGTGCGGGCCCTGGCGGACGCCGCACACTCCGCCGGGGTGCCCCTGATCGTCGACGAGGCGTGGGGATCGCACTTCGGCTTCCACCCCGCGCTGCCCGACGGGGCACTGGCCCTCGGCGCGGACCTCGTGACCTCCAGTACCCACAAGCTCGGCGGCAGCCTGACCCAGTCGGCCATGCTGCACCTCGCCGAGGGCCCCTTCGCGGACCGGCTCGAACCCCTCGTGGACCGGGCCTTCCGGCTGGTGCAGTCGACCAGTGCGAGCGCCCTGCTGACCGCCTCCCTGGACCTCACCCGCCGGGCCCTGGTCACGGGCGCCGACCGGATCACGGGCTCGGTGGAGGCCGCGGACAAGATACGGGGAGTCGTACGCGCGCTGGGCCGTTTCGGGGTGGTCAGCGACGGCTTCCACCGGTTTCCCGACATCACGGCCGCCGACCCGCTGCGCATCGCCCTCGACACCCGGGTCGGCGGGATCACCGGGCACGAGGCGCGGCGGCTGCTCTTCCGGGACCACCAGGTCATGGTCGAAGTCGCCACGGACGCCGCGATCGTCGCCGTGGTGGGCGCCGGGTCCGCGCCGGACGCCGATCGATTCATCGAAGCCCTGCACTGCCTGCCCGCCCCGCTCGACGCCTCCGGCTCCGGCTCCGGCTCCGGCCCCGAGGTCCCCGGGCGGGCACCGCTGCGGCTGCCACGCCCGGGGCCGGCGCGGCTCACGGCCCGCGAGGCCTTCCTCAGCCCGGCGCGGGTGGTGGCCGCGGAGGAGGCCGTGGGCATGGTGTCCGCCGACACCCTGGCCGCGTACCCGCCCGGCATCCCCAACGTACTGCCCGGCGAGGTCATCACCTCCGAGGCCGTCGCGTTCCTCCGCCGCACCGCGGCCGCCCCCGGCGGTCACGTGCGCGGGGCTCTCGACCCGGACGTCTCCCGCCTCCGGATCGTCGCACCCTGACGCTCGCCGTGGCCGGCGTTGCCCCGCCTACCCCGGGCCCCGGGGAAGGCGGGGAGGTACGCCTACCGGGCGCCTGCCGACGCCCCGGCCAGCGAAGGGGATCCGGTCTTGACCGGCGACTGCGCGCCCGAGGGGTCGAGCTGGGCCTCCATGTCGTCGAGGGCGCTGCGCACCGCCGCGATCCGCAGGCGGAGCTCGTCCGCCCCCTCCGACACCTCCCGCCCCGTGGGAACGGAGGGCCGCCGGGCGGCGGCCTGCTCGGCCCGCTTCTCTTCCTGCTCCATCTCGCGCGCCTCCTCCAGGGCGTTGAGGACGACGCCGATCAGCACGTTGACCAGGACGAAGGAGGCGAGGAGCACGTACGAGGCGTAGTAGAGGATGCTGAACGGGGAGACCGCCAGTCCGGCGTGGACGGCATCGCCCAGGCCCTCCAGCGTCATCAGCAGGAACAGGGTCAGCCCGGCCCGGCCGAGGGAGCCGTAGTGCACCGGGTCGTGGCCGGCGAAGCAGATCCACCCGATCATCGCGTACACGTAGAGGATCAGGGCGCCCACGAACAGGAAGCTCACCGTTCCGGGCAGGCTGCGCCCGACGGCGACCAGCAGGACCCGCAACTGCGGCATGAACTGCGCGGTGCGCAGCACCCGCGCCAGGCGCAGCAGCCGCAGCAACGTGGTGTTCTCCCGCAGGAACGGGACGAAGGCCGAGGACACCACCAGGAGGTCGAACACGTTCCACGGGTCGCGGAAGAAAGCTTTCGGCCGGTCGGCGTGCGCGGCCAGGCGGATCAGCATCTCCACGCTGAACGCCACGACGCAGAACCGCTCGGCGGAGTGGAGGAGGGCGCCGTACTCCACGGACAGCCCGCTGTACGTCTCCACGCCCAGCAGCACGGCGTTGAGGAGGATCACCGAGATGACGCCCAACGCGAACGCGGGCGCCTCGCACACGTCGCGGCAGCGCGCGGCAAGCCTCTCGCGACCGGTGGACGTCCGAATGAGGTCTGACATCATGCTCCCTCGCCCGCGACCGGCGCCCGGTCGCGGGCTGTGTCGCGCCCCGGCGGACCCGGGGCTTTGATCAAGCTCCAGGTCGTGTAACGCCGCAGGGCCGAATTCGAGTCGCTCCGGCCCGACACATCGCCCGATCGGGGAACCGCGGCGCCCGGTCGCAGGCCGACCGGCCGACCGGTCCGGTCGGTCACCGCGGTGTGCGTGGCACTCAGACGGGCTGGGTGGCGAAGAGCTCCAGGTGACCGCAGTTCGGGCAGCGGTACGCATCGATCTGGCGGCGGGGGCGGCCCATTCGCTTCGCGCCGCCGAACAGACCGCGCTCCAGCGGGCCGACGATCCAGCGGGCGTAACCGCGGGAGCCCTCGCCGGTGTCCTCGACGAAGCCCTGCTCAAGGCCGATCGTGCCGCAGTACGTGCACCTCACTTCGCTCACCGGCCGATTGTAGGGGCCATGCCACCGGGCCGTGGGCTCGGTGCTCGAAGCCGTACGTTCGGCTCCGTCCGGGCCGGATGCGGTGCGCTACCCCTGGCGTACGGGGTGGCGGAGCAGATAGACCGCCGCCGTCGACACCAGGGCCGTCATGCAGGCGAGGAACACCAGTCCGGCGCCCTCCAGGCCGACGGGACCCGTGAGCACCCCCACGCCGATCACCGGTACCGAGATGCCCGCGTACGCCACCACGAACAGCATCGAGATGACCGCCGCGCGCTGGTGGGCCGGGGACGCCCCGGCCACCGCGGAGAGCGCCCCGCGGAAGGCCAGGCCCTGCCCAGCGCCGCCGACGAGCGCGCTGAGGACCACCAGCACCAGCAGGTCCCAGTACAGGGCGCCCGCGAGCAGCAGCAGCCCGGCGAGGAGCGTCACGCAGCCCAGCGGCAGGGACCGGGCGACGCCGATGCGGCCGACGGCCAGCTGCCCGGCGGTCGACGCGAAGAAGGCCAACGCGACGACCAGCCCGCTCACCGCCCGGTTGTGCACGCCCAGGGATTCGACGAGGAAGGCCGGGCTGACCGACGTGAACACTCCGAACAGCGCGAACCCGACGAACGATGCGGTTGCGGCGGGCACGAACACCTGCCGCACCGACGCGGGCAGAGCGGGCCGCTGCGGCCGGACCGCCGCGAGCGGCTGCCGCTCCCGTACCGTCTCGGGGAGTCGCAGCAGGACGGCGGCCGAGCCGGCCACGAGGACGAGGTGCACGGCGAACGGCAGGTACAGCGGCCAGGGAGCGTACTGGGAGAGCACGCCGGCGAGCAGGGGGCCGCAGCCCAGCCCGCCCATGTTGGCGGCCGTCGCCACGAACGTGGCGCGGGAGGATCCGTCCCGCGGCGCCAGTTCGATGACGTAGGCCGTGGCGGCCCCGGTGAACAGGCCTGCCGACAGGCCCGACAGCAGCCGGCCCGCGTACAGCCAGCCCAGCCCGGTGGCGCACAGGAAACAGCCGGCGCTCGCCGCCGCGAGTCCGAGGCCCGTCAGCAGGACGGGCCGCCTGCCCACGACGTCCGAGGCGTTGCCCGCCAGCAGCAGGACCCCCATGACGCCGAACGCGTACACGGCGTACACGATCGTCACCTGGAGCTCGGAGAATCCGAATTTCTCCTGGTACAGGCCGTAGAGGGGGGTGGGCAGAGTGGTGCCGGCCATGCACACGGCGAACACCGCCCCGCCGAGGAGGCACTGGTGCCATCGTCTGCGATCACCGTCCATGCCGCCGACGGTAACGGCGCCCGGCATCCCCGACGGCGCGGCATGCCGGGGCCTTCGGCATCCGGGTTCAGCCCCGCAGGAGCCTGCCCGCCGCCAGGGCGTCCTTGACCTCCTGCGCCACGCGGGCCGCGTCCTCGGGGTTGTTCACCACGTCCGTGTGGTTCATGTCGATGACGAGGACCTCGCTGGCCGAGTAGTGCTTGTGTACCCAGTCGTCGTAGCCGGACCACAGGGTCCGGTAGTACTCGACGAGGCCCTCGTCCTGCTCGAAATCGCGGCCCCGCAGCCCGATGCGGTGCAGCACCGTTTCGAAGTCCGCCTTGAGGTAGACCATGAGGTCGGGTGCCTTGCGGTACGGCAGGCCGTCGATCTCGCGCATCATCTCGTTGAGCAGCCCCTCGTACACGCGCATCTCGAGGGAGCTGATCCGGCCCAGGTCGTGGTTGACCTTGGCGAAGTACCAGTCCTCGTAGATGGACCGGTCCAGGACGTTGTCACCCTGCTTGTACGCCTCCTTGATCGAGGCGAACCGCGTCTGCAGGAAGTAGAGCTGGAGGAGGAAGGGGTAGCGCTTCGCCTGGATCTCTTCGGGGCTCGCCGTGTAGAAGAGCGGAAGGATCGGATTGTCGGCCACGCTCTCGTAGAAGACTTCGCTGCCCAGCTCCTTGGCGAGCAGCTCGGCCACGCTCGTCTTGCCGATTCCGATCATGCCACCGACGCAGATCACTGCCATACCTCACTTCTCCCTGGGGATCTTCTGTTCGCGGTCGGGTGGGCCGGGCGCCCCACACCACTGAGACGCGTGTCGGCGGTCACTCGATTCCCCAAGATCTTCATGATCAGCGCCATCCGGTCCCCGTCCGGGCCAGGGGCCCCGACGCGCACCGCGCTCCTCGACCGGCCGGACGGACGGTTCGGCAGTTGCCCCGTGCAGTGACGAACCACCGCCCCGCGGCCGCCTTGAAGCATAAATGACGCTTCGCCCCACGACGGCCAGAGCGTCGGCGCCCCGCGCCTCACCTCGCGCTCCGGCGCCGGCGCCGGCGGCCTCCGGGGCCCGTCAGAGGTGCTGGAGGACGGCGGCGGTGAACTCGGCGGTGGAGGCGGAACCGCCGAGGTCGCGGGTGCGGACCGGGGTGGTGGCCAGGACGCGGGCGATGGCGTCGGTGATGTCGGCCGCGGCCCCGGGGTGGCCGAGGTGGTCGAGCATCATGGCGGCGGACCAGATCGCGCCGATCGGATTGGCGATGCCCTGCCCGGCGATGTCGGGGGCTGATCCGTGGACCGGCTCGAACATCGAGGGGTACTCGCCCTCCGGGTTGAGGTTGGCGGACGGAGCGATGCCGATGCCGCCGGCCACCGCCGCCGCCAGGTCGCTGAGGATGTCCCCGAAGAGGTTGGACGCGACGACGACGTCGAAGCGTGCGGGGTCGAGGACGAACTTGGCGGCCAGCGCGTCGATGTGCTCCTGGTTCCACTCGACCGTGGGGTGCTCGGCCGAGCGCTCGGCCACCAGCTCGTCCCAGAACGGCATGGTGTGCACGATCCCGTTGGACTTCGTCGCCGACGTGAGGGGACCGCCGCGCCGTTCGGCGAGGGCGAAGGCGAAGTCGAGGACCCGGGTCACTCCCGCCCGCGTGAACACCGCTTGCTGCACGGCCATTTCGTCGGGAAACCCGCGGTTCATCCGACCGCCGATCTCGCTGTACTCGCCTTCGGTGTTCTCCCGGACGACCACGAAGTCCACCTCGCCGGGCACGGCCGCGCGGACGGGGCTGGGAAGACCGTCGAACACGCGGATGGGGCGGAGGTTGACGTACTGGCCGAAGGCCCGGCGGATCGGGATGAGCAGCCCCCACAGGGAGACGTGGTCCGGCACGCCCGGGTAGCCGACGGCGCCGAGAAGGATCGCGTCATGGCGGCGGAGCTGCTCCAGTCCGTCCTCGGGCATCATCGAGCCGTGGCGCAGGTAGCGCTCGCAGGACCAGTCGAATCGCTCGTAGGTGAACGCGATGCCGTGGCGCGCCCCGACGGTGTCGAGGACCTCGCGTGCCGCCGGGAGGACTTCGGTGCCGATGCCGTCACCGGGGATGAGGGCGATGCTGTGGTTCGTCATGGCTCGCATTCCAGCAACCGGGGGTCGTCCGGGTCCAACACGTATCGCCGATGTGGCTCATAGGCCGGCCCTATCAGCCGGTGCGCCGGCGATCTCCAGGAAGGCGCCGGCGGCCGGCGTCAGCCGTCCCTTGCGGCTCACCAGGACGTTGTGCTGGACGCAGGCGGGTTCCAGGTCGAGGACGAGGGCTCCGGCCCGCTCGGACAGGTCGGCCCAGGACTGCGTCACGACCGCCAGTCCGACGCCTCCGAGCACGAGGGGCAGGAAGGCCATCCGGTGCTCGGTCTCCACTGCGATGCGGACGTCGATGCCCTGGGCCTTCAGGTCGTCCACGTAGGCACGGATCCCAGTCCCCCGCTGCCCGGCGATCAGCCGATGCCCACGGAGCTGCTCGGCGCGCACCGCCCGCCCGGGCGGAAACGGGCCGTCCGCCGGGGTGACCAGGACGAGCCTGTCGTCTCCGACGTGGTGCGCGACGACGTCCCGGCTCTGCAGCGGCGAGGAGGTGATCAGGAGTCCGAGTTCGCAGCCTCCGGTGCGCACCCTCTCGACCACGGCCTCACGGGTGAGGGCTACGCGCAGGCTGAGCGACACGGCCGGAAAGCGCTCGGTGAAGCGCTGGACCATGGTGCTGAGGGGTTCGATGGTGGGTGAGGCCATCGCGGCGATCTCCAGGCGCCCACCGCGCAGTTCACGGACGGAGCCGACGCTGGCCCTGGCCAGCTCCAGCGCGTGCAGGGCTTCCCGGGCCCGTGGAACGAGTGCGGTACCGGCCTCGGTCAGGACCACCCTCCTGCCGATCCGGTGGAACAGGCAGCCGTCGACGTCGCGTTCCAGGGCCTGGATGGCCTGTGACAGGGACGGCTGCGACACGTAGAGCGCCGCGGCCGCGCGGTTGAAGCCACCGTGGTCCACGATGGCGAGGAAGTACGTCAGCTGCCGGAAGTCCACGGTTCAGCGTAGGCCGTCCGCGACGAACCGTACGGCCCCGTCACCGCCGCGCCGGAGCAGGCCCGCCGTGGGGGCGGGGAAGTGCGTGCCGATCACGAGGGTTCCCGTGTCGGCGTACCGTTCGACGAACGCGCGCCGGGTGGCGGCGGCCTGCGCCGCGTCGGTGTCGGCGAGGCTCGCCACATCGGGTTCGATGAACTGCACCGGGTGGTGCACGAGGTCACCGGTGATCACCGCGCGTTCCCCACCGGATTCGACCACGACCGCGACCTGGCCCGGGGTGTGTCCGGGGGCGGCTTCCAGGCGGACTCCGTCGCACACCCGGTGATCGGTTCCGACGAGGTCGACGAGTCCCCCGTCGACCAACGGCCGCATCGTGTCGCGGAGTTCCGCATCCGCTTCGTCCGCCCAGTGGTCCCATTCCACACGTGTGACCAGATGGCGCGCCCGCGGAAAGGTCGGCACCCACTTTCCGTCCTCCAGGCGCGTGTTCCACCCGATGTGGTCGAAGTGGAGGTGGGTGCTCACCACGGTGTCGATCGATTCCGGAGGGTAGCCGAGCGCCGTGAGGTCTTCGAGCCACGCCGTGTCCAGCATGCGCAGGAAGGGCACCGACGCCCGTGCGTTGCCCACGCCCGTGTCGACGAGGATCCTGCGCGTACCGGTGTCCACGACCAGTGCGTGGACCGAGAGCAGGAAGCTGCCGTCCACCCCGCTGAAGCCGGGAGCGGGCCACGGGTACCTCTTCAGGAGCGCGGTGTCGTTCGTCCGCAAGGCCGCCGTGAGGAGCACCGGCAGCTCCACCTCCAGCACTTTGTGAACCGTCGTCGTTCCGATGCGCCACGTCGCCATTCGCCCTCCACCTCAACCAGGGATCGAATAATATTGACGATCGACACAAGAGCGCAATATTTTGAGGTGGCCCAAGGCCCGGGACTCACGGCCCGAGGCCCGAGACCCTCGCTCCCGGTCTGGAAGGACACGCTGGATGGGTACCGCTCAGGACCGCACCGCGCCCGTCGTGAACACTCGCTCGGGCCCGATCCGCGGCATCGTCGAAGACGGCCTGGCCGTGTTCAAGGGCGTGCCGTACGCGGCGCCGCCCGTCGGCCCCCTCCGGTGGCGCCCCGCGCAGCCGCATCGAGGATGGAGCGGCACCCTCGACGCGACGCAGTACGGACCCAGCGCTCCGCAGGCCGTCCGCGAGGGTGATCCGGTCCTGGGCGGCCACGGCCTCCCGCCCTTCGACGAGGACTGTCTGACCCTCAACGTCTGGACGCCCGGCACCGACGACGCGCGCCGTCCCGTCCTGGTCTGGATCCACGGCGGCGCCTTCATCTCCGGGTCCGGGGCGATGCCCAACTACTCCGGCGAGACCTTCGCGCGCAACGGCGACCTGGTGGTGGTGAACCTCAACTACCGGCTCGGGCCACTCGGCCTGCTGTCCTTCGCATCGGCCGCCGGCGCCGAGTGCGGCAACGTCTGGCTCACGGACCAACTCGCCGCGCTGCGCTGGGTCCAGGACAACATCGCGGCCTTCGGCGGGGATCCCGGCAACGTCACCGTCGCGGGCCAGTCCGCCGGCGCGCTGTCCACCGCGGCGCTCGCGGCCCACGCGGGTGACGGCCGTCCCTTCCGCCGGGCCATCCTGCAGAGCGTGCCGCTCGCCATGCCCCTCGCCACGCCCGCCGAGTCCCTGGCCCGCACCGCCGCCTATCTGGAGATCGCCGGCGCGCGGGACGAGGACGAACTGCGCGCGATGCCGTGGCCGCGGCTGGTCGAGGCCACCGCCGGACTCCTCACGTCCACCACGGAATGGGGACACTGGACCGCGCCGTTCATGCCGGTGCTCGACGGCGGGACGGCGGCGCGGCAACCCGCTCTGAACCTGCTCGACGGTCCGGGCGCGGACCTCGACGTCCTCATCGGCTGGACCAGGGAGGAGTCCGCTTTCACGTTCGCGCTGGGCGAGGCGTACGCGTCGGCGACCAGGGAACAGGTGCTCCGCCGGGCACGGGACAGCTTCGGTGACGGCGCGGCCGACGCGTACGCGGCGTACGAGGCCGCCCGACCGGGCGCACGGCCGATCGACGTACTCATCGATCTGAGCACCGACGAGCTGTTCAGGAAGCCCACCCTGGCGTTCGCGGAAGCGCGGGCGGTACGGGGCCGCCCGGTCTGGGCGTACGAGTTCGGTTTCCCCACCCCGGCGCACGACGGCCGCCTGGGTTCACCGCACTGCCTGGACCTGCCGTTCGTCTTCGACAATTTCGACAAGTGGTCGCACGCGCCGTTCCTGGCCGGAATGGACACGAGAACCAGGGACGGCCTCGCCAGGACCGTGCACGGGGCGTGGATCGCGTTCATACGCACCGGCGACCCGAACCCCCCCGCCATGCCGCGCTGGGACCGGTACGACGTGGAGTCCCGCACCACGATGTGCTTCGACACCGTCACCACGGCCGTTTCGCACCTCGCGCCGCACTGATGGGAGCTCGGGCGCGGGTCAGGTCGGGCGCGGGTCAGGTCGGGGGCG
>NZ_LGDB01000024.1:0-10699 GCF_001279655.1 Streptomyces sp. WM6372
GATCTACGGACTGACCAAGGGCCAGTACTCGCCCACCAGCGAGGTCGGCAAGATCACCAAATCGACTCCGATGGGCTCGCTCGACGCCCCCTTCAACCCCGTCTCACTGGCCCTCGGCGCCGAGGCCACCTTCGTCGCCCGGACCGTCGACTCCGACCGCAAGCACCTCACCGAGGTACTGCGCGCGGCAGCTGACCACCAGGGCACGGCGCTCGTCGAGATCTACCAGAACTGCAGCATCTTCAACGACGGCGCCTTCGAGGTGCTGAAGGACAAGCAGACCGCCCAGGAGGCGGTGATCCGGCTGGAGCACGGCCGGCCGATCCGCTTCGGCGCCGACGGGCACAAGGGCGTCGTACGCGACCACACCACCGGAGACCTGGAGGTCGTGGACGTCACGCCGGAGAACGAATCGGCGATCCTCGTCCACGACGCCCACGCCAAGTCCCCGACCACGGCCTTCGCGCTCTCGCGCCTCGCCGACGCGGACACCCTCCACCGGACCCCCATGGGCGTCTTCCGCGACATCGAACGCCCCGTTTACGACACGCTGATGGCGCAGCAGCTCCAGGCGGCCGTCGACAGCAAGGGCAAGGGCGACCTCGCCGGCGTCATGGCCGGCAACGACACGTGGACGGTGGTCGCCTGACGGACCGGGAAGCCGGACGCCGGAAACGGATCAGGGGCCGGTACGGGTAACCCGTACCGGCCCCTGATCCGTTTCCGGCGTCCGGCGTCGGCGTCCGGCGGGGATCAGACGGCGCTTCGGCCGGCCGTCCGGCTGACGGGCGTCAGATCCATCGGCAGGTCGCCGCGCGAGCTGATCCGGAGCTTGCGGTAGACCCGGGTGAGGTGCTGTTCGACGGTGCTCACCGTCAGGAAGAGCTTCGCGGAGATCTCCCGGTTGGTCAGACCCTGGGCCGCCAGCGTCGCCACGCGCTGCTCGGAACCGCTCAGCTTGGCACCGCCGGCGGCTGCTTGACCGCCCGCACCCGCCTGCGCACGGTCGCGCACGGGCGGGGTGAGCGGCGCGTCCGGGAGGATCTCCCGGCACAGGGCGATGGCCTCGCTGTCCTTGGCGAGGTTCCAGGCGTTGCGGACCATGGTGTTGCCCTTGGAGGAGCCCTCGGCCTGGAGCGCGCGGCCCAGGTCGGCCATCGCGCGGGCCGTCTCGACGCGGTCGCCGGAGCGGTGCAGCTCCTCGACGGCCTGGCCCAGCAGGGCGGTCCGCCGCCGGGGTTCGCCGGTGAGGGCGCGCAGGCGCAGGGAGACGCCGCGTACCCAGGGGCGCCGCGCGTCGGGGTGGGCCAGTTGGTCCAGGACGAGCTGTTCGGCCCGCCGGGCCTCGCCGAGCAGCAGCAGCGCCTCGGCGGCGTCGGTGCGCCAGGGGAGGTGGGCGGGGCGGTCGATGCCCCAGGCAGCCATGAGGCGGCCGGTTTCGAGGAAGTCGGCGAGCGCGGCGTGGGGCTGGTTGACGGCGAGGCGGTGCAGGCCGCGGGCGCGCAGGTGCGCGAGCCCGTACAGGCTGGCCGGCAGCCGCGGCGGCAGCTGGCGGTCCGCGAGCCGGGAGGCCTCGGTGAACCGGCCCATGGCACTGCAGGCCCGGATCAGCACGGCCGTCGGCGCACAGTGGAAGGCACTGCCGGTGCGGTCGGGGAGGGCCTGGAGGGCGGCCGTGGCGTGGGCGTGGGCCCCGGTGAGGTCGCCGAGCCGCAGCAGGGCCTCGGCGTGGAGGGTGCCGAAGAGCGAGACCCAGCCGGGAGCGTGCGCCCGCTCGGCCTCCTCCAGCAGCCTGCGGCTCCACGAGACGGCGCGGTCGGGCTGATCGGAGGCGGTCAGGGACCGGACGGCCTGGGCGAGTGGCGTGGCGGTGGCGTCGGAGAGCCGGGTCCCCTGCAACAACCGTTCGCTGACGGCCCGGGGCGTATCGAGGTCACTGTCGAACGCGGCCGCCCCGCCGGCGCCTCCGCCGGGGACGAGCCCGGCAGTCTCCCCGACCCGCCCCTGCGCGTACAACAGCCCGGCGAGCAGCCGGGCGTGCTCACCGTCCCCGACCGGGCCGAGGCCGAGGCCGCGCCCAGCGCCGTCGGCGTACGGGGCGCGCGCGGGCGGGCCGGTGGGTTCGGCGGGGTCGGCGTGCCCGAGGCGTTCGGCGTGCCCGGTGTCCCGGGCGCTCCCGGCAGCCCCGGAGTCCGCGGGGCGGCCGGGGGCTTCGGCCCGGTGGGTCGCCAGCAGCGCGGTGAGTCGGCGCTCGGCAGCCGCCGGGTCGAAACGGGCCGCGACCTGGGCCAGGCGGAGCCGGATCCCGTGGCAGGTGTGCGCGTCGGCGCCCGCCCGGAGGGCGAGTTCGAGGAGCCGGGTGGCGGCGCGGGCATCGCCCTGCGCGAGCAGTTCCTCGGCGGCCTCGCGCAGCACCTCGACGTCGGCGGGATCGCCCGGGGCGCGTTCGGTGACGGGGACGTCCAGGGCGGGGCCGCCCAGCGCGTGGTCGGTGGCGGCGGCCAGCAGGTGTTCGGCGACGGTGGTGGCGGGGGCGCCGTCCTCGCGCAGCAGCCGGGCGGCCCGGCGGTGCAGGTCGGCGCGGATGCCGGGGGTGGTGTCCTCCAGTACGGCGGCCCGCGCGGCGGGGTGCCGGAACCGGATGCCGTCCGGGTGGCCCGCGCCGTCCGGCCGGCCCAACGCCTCCGCCCGCCGCGAGACTTCCGGCAGACCGGGGCCCTCGTACCAGCCCGCGGCTTCGTGCCGGCGTCGGGCTTCGTACCGGCCCGTGGCGTCCGGTCCGCCCGAGGCCGCCGGCAGGCCGGGGCCGACGTGCCAGCTCGCGGCTGCGTGCTGGTGTTGGGTTTCGTGCCGGCCGGTGGTGTCCGGGCCGCTTGAGACCGCTGGCAGTCCGGGGCCTGCGTGGCAGCTCGCGGCTGCGTGCGGGTGTTGGGTTTCGTGCCGGCCCGTGGCGTCCGGTCCGCTCGGAGCCGCTGGCAGGCCGGGGCCCGCGTACCGCCCCGCGGCCTCGTACTGGTTCGGGGTCTGGTACCGGCCGTGGGCTTCGGGCCGGCCCGAGGTTTCCGGCGAGCCCGGAGCATCCAGTGGGCCGGGGATCTCATACCGCCCCGAGGGCTCCGGCTGGGCCGAGGCCACCAGGAGGCCCGAGGCCTCCAGTGCGGCCAAGGCCCGCCGGGTGGCCGTCGCCGATCCGCCCAGGAGGCGTACGACCCGTTCCGGGGAGGCCTGTTCCCCGAGCACTGCCGCCGTACGGGCCGCTGCGAGGGCGGTGGGCCCGGTCCGGTGCAGGCAGGTCGTGACGGCCTGGCCGTACGCGCCACCCGGCTCGGGCGCGGGGGACCGCCCGGCCCCGGTCTCCTCGACGAGGGCGCGGAGCAGCAGGGGGTTGCCCCCGCTGATGCGGTGCAGGTCGGCAACGGGCGGGAGCCCGCCGGCCGGGAGTTGCCTCCCAGGCGGCGTGGGGTCGCCGTTCGGCGCGAGCCCGCTGGTCGGCTCGAGCCCGCCTGCCGGCGTGGGGTCGCCGACCGGCATGAGCCTGTCGGCCGGGAGTTGCGCGCCAGGCGGCGTGGGCCCGCTGGTCGGCTCGTGCCCGCTTGTCGGCGTGGGCCCGCTTGCCGGCGTGGGCCCGCCAGGCGGCGTGGGGTCACCGACCGGCACGAGCTCGCTGGCCGGGAGTTGCTTGCCAGGCGGCGTGAGCCCGGCGTTCGGCACGAGCCCGTCGGCCGGAGCGTGCCCGCCAGGCGGCGTGGTGGCGCCGGGCCGTGCGAGGTCGGTCGCCGGGTGGAGGGCGGCGAGGGTCGTGGCGACCTCGGTGGGGGTGAGGCGGTCCAGGCGGAGGCGGGCGAAGTGCGGCTGGCGCATCAGCTCGGTGGTGAAGACCGGGTCGAGGTCCTCGGCGTGCGGAGTGCCGGTCAGTACGGTCAGTACGGCCGCCGTACGGGCGTGCCGGGCCAGGTACTGGAGGTACTGGAGGGATGCCCCGTCGGCGTGCTGGATGTCGTCGACGACGAGCACGACGGGGCGCTGCGCGCTCAGCTCCCGCAGCCGCGCGCAGAAGGCCTGCATGGCCTCCACCCGCGCGGGCGGCGCACCCGAACCGTCGGCGGCGGGCACGGGCGCGGACGCCGGCAGGGCGAAGCCCTCCTCACCGTGCGCCAGCTGCCGCAGCACGCCCAGGGACACATGGCGCTCCTCCGGGGAGGCCACCGCAGTCAGCACCAACGCCCTGGCCCGGCGCGCCCGTTCGGCGGCCGCGTCCGCCAGCGCGCTCTTGCCGCAGCCCGTGGCGCCCTCGGCCAGAACGATCCGCGCGCCCCCTTCGGCGCACTCCGCGAGCGCCGTGTCCAGCGCCCCGATCACCGCTTCCCTGCCCACCAGCGTCACACGTGCCCCCGTCATCGAAACTCCACCCCTCACCCCGGTCAGGGTCGAAGCCGCGCCTACAGGGGTGGTCGAGCGGAGACGGAGCAAAAAGATCCCGGGCCGCCCGGGGTGGCCCCCGGGGCTCGCGTTCCGGACCGGGCCACGCCGCGGCGTCCGGCAGCCCGCTGCTCGGGCGCACGCCGCCGGGGGAGCGGCGCGTGGGTGCGGCCCGGTCCGGAGCCGGCCCCCGGCCCGGGCCCCGGCCCCGGCCCCCAGTCCCCCCGGCCTCCGGCCCCCGGTACCCCTACGGAGCGACCCGTCGGCGGCGTCTGCGTGAGGTGTTCACCGGTCCGGCCCCCGCCGCGGGAGCCGCCGTAGCGAGCCGGTACCGATCGTTCCGCGGTGCGATCTGTGGTGCTTCTCAAGCGGAGTTCGAGGATTCCTCGACCCGGCGCGCCGAGCGTGACAGCGCCACGTCACCGCCGCCGCCAGCGGAAACACCTGCCACGAGAGGGCGATGCCGATGCCGATGCCGATGGAAGGCCCCCGATACGACACGGCGCAGCGCATCACGGCGCCCGTCCACGTCACCGGCCCCGCCGGCCCCTGGGATGCCGTACGGGAGGGCATGGCCCGGCGGGGCAACGCCTCCGTCCACACCACCTGGGGCGAATGGCTCACCGCCGCCCTCGCGGAGCCCGCCCTGCGGCCCCTCCTCGGCCGGGACTGGCAGCGCTACCGCCACACCACCGACCCGACCATCCGCTTCCGCTTCGTCGCCTCCCGGCTCGCCGTCCGGTACACGGCCGCCGCCGCCCTCGGGACCGACCCCGCCAAGCTGGACCTCTCGTACAAGCCGGGCGGGCGCCCGTACCTGCGCGGCCTGGACCAGATCGACCTGAGCCTCACCCACACCGACGACCTCATCGCGGTCGGCATCAGCCGCAACGGCCGCATCGGCATCGACACCGAACCGGCCGACCGCAGACTGGCGTTCTCCCTGCTCCAGAACCAGGTGTGCACCGAGGCCGAGCGGGCCGAGCTCGCCGCCCTCCCCGAGGCGGAGCAGACCGCCGGCATGCTGCGCCTGTGGACGCTGAAGGAGGCGTACACGAAGGCCCTCGGCCAGGGCCTGCGGATGGGCTTCTCCGAGTTCGGCTTCGCCGCGGGCGGTACCGGCGACACCGGTCTGCTCGCCCCCGACGGCACTCCCGCCGCCCACGGCGAATGGGCCTTCGGCACCTACTCCGTCCTCGGCCGCTACCTCGTCAGCGTCGCCTGCCACGACGCCGGACTCGATCCGTCCCGCGACACCGCCGTGTCCACCATGCTCGACGAGGGGTTCGTCGCGATGGTCTCCGGGTTGCTGGACCCCGTCTGACCACCCGTCATGTGCCCCGGCCCCGGAGCTCGACCCGCTCCCGGGCCGGAGTCAAGCCAAGCTGTAGCGCCCACGGTGAAGCTGGGCGACGCGACACCGGCCGGACCCGGTGCCTCTGTGTCGAAAGGGCCCGTATGAGCATCGTCGAGGAAAGACCACTGGAGACCGTACTCGCGCCGGACTCCCGACCCGCTGGGGACTCCCGACCCGCTGCGGAGTCCCGACCCGCGGCTGCGATCCCCCCGCGCCGGGAGGAGACCCGCTTCGCTTCCCTGCGCGAGCGCACCGCGGAACTGCACGCCGTACGGGCGCTGGCCGAGGCCGGCCCGAGCGAACGCGCCACCGCGGCCCAGCACTCGAAGGGCAAGCTGACCGCCCGCGAGCGGATCGAACTGCTCTTCGACGAAGGTACGTTCAACGAAGTCGAGCAGCTCCGCAAGCACCGCGCCACCGGCTTCGGCCTGGAGGACAAGAAGCCGCACACGGACGGCGTCGTCACCGGCTGGGGCAAGGTCCACGGCCGCACGGTCTTCGCGTACGCCCACGACTTCCGCATCTTCGGCGGCGCGCTGGGCGAGGCGCACGCCGAGAAGATCCACAAGCTGATGGACCTGGCCGAGGCGGCCGGCGCCCCGATCGTGGGCCTCTGCGACGGCGCGGGCGCCCGCATCCAGGAGGGCGTCACCGCGCTCGCCGGCTACGGCGGCATCTTCCAGCGCAACGTCCGCAACTCGGGCGTCATCCCGCAGATCTCCGTGATCCTGGGCCCGTGCGCCGGCGGCGCCGCGTACTCGCCCGCCCTCACGGACTTCGTCTTCATGGTGCGGGGCACCTCGCAGATGTTCATCACCGGTCCGGACGTCGTCCAGGCGGTCACCGGCGAGGCCGTCACGATGGAGCACCTCGGCGGGGCCGACAGCCACGCCGGCGCCTCGGGCGTGGCGGCGTTCGCGTACGACGACGAGCAGAGCTGCCTGGAGGACGTACGCCACCTCCTCTCCCTGCTGCCCGCCAACAACCGCGAGCTCGCCCCCGCCGGCGACCTCGAGGACCCGGTGGACCGGCGCTGCGAGAGCCTGCTGGACCTGGTCCCGGCCAAGCCCACCCAGGGCTACGACATCCGCGACCTCATCGAGGAGGTCGCCGACCACGGGGACTACTTCGAGGTCCACGCCCAGTGGGCCCAGAACGTCGTCTGCGCGCTGACCCGGCTCGGCGGCCACGTCGTCGGCATCGTCGCCAACCAGCCGGCCCACCTCGCGGGCGTCCTGGACATCCAAGCCTCCGAGAAGGCGGCCCGCTTCGTCCAGTTCTGCGACTCGTTCAGCATTCCGCTGGTCACGCTGATCGACGTACCCGGCTTCCTGCCGGGCGTCGACCAGGAGCACAACGGCATCATCCGGCACGGCGCGAAGCTGCTGTACGCGTACTGCAACGCGACCGTCCCGCGGATCAGCCTGATCCTGCGCAAGGCCTACGGCGGCGCCTACATCGTCATGGACTCCCGGTCCATCGGCGCGGACGTCGCCCTGGCCTGGCCTTCGAACGAGATCGCGGTGATGGGCGCGGAGGGCGCGGCGAACGTCATCTTCCGGCGCGAGATCAACGCCTCGGACGATCCCGACGCCACGCGCGCGCAGAAGATCAAGGAGTACCAGACCGAGCTGATGCACCCGTACTACGCGGCCGAACGCGGCCTCGTGGACGACGTCATCGACCCGGCCGAGACCCGCGCGCGGCTCGTCTCCACGCTCGACATGCTGCGTACGAAGCACACGCAGCAGCCGAGCCGCAAGCACGGGAACGTCCCCCTGTGACCGCCCCCACGCCGGCTCCGGGCCCCACCCCGGACACCGCCGGCGACACGTCCGCCCTCGCCCTCGCGGCCTCGATCCGCATCACCAAGGGGAATCCGTCGGCGGAGGAGGTCGCGGCCCTGGCCGTGCTCCTCACCGCCCGGATCCGGCTCCAGAACGAGGCGCAGGCCTCACAGACGGAGGCCCAGGTGCACAAGCTGCCCCTGCGCCCCCGACCGTCCTTCATCGCGCCGGGCGCCTGGGCCTCGTAGGCCCTCTCCCCACCGCCCGCCCCCCCACACGAAGGACGATCCCGCACGCCGCCCGGCCACCCCCCCAGGCCGGGCGGTCAGCGGCATGCCCGCCCCCTGACGGCAGGTCGCCGCAGCAACGCGAGGGCGTAGCCGGCGAAGGCGAGGGCCCGGCTCACCGACGCGGCTCAGGCAGAGCGGCGCGGTGTCGAGCTGGACGGCCACTCCGGCGGCCGGCGCCCTGAGCGAGACGGTCCGGGCGCCGGGCGCCGGCGAGCACTTCCGCCGGGGCGCGCCGAGGCCCCGCCTTCCCGCGCCGCCTCCTCAGTCGAGGACCGCGGTGGCTTCGACCTCGACCAGGTGCTCGGGTACGTCCAGGGCCGCGACGCCGAGCATGCTGGCCGGCGGGACGGGGGTGACGCCGAGTTTCGCGGTCGCCCGGGCGATCCCCTCCAGCAGGAGCGGCATCTTGTCCGGGGTCCAGTCGACGACGTACACGGTCAGCTTCGCCACGTCGTCGAACGAGGCACCGGCGGCGGCCAGGGCGGTGGCGACGTTGAGGTAGCACTGCTCGACCTGGGCGGCGAGGTCGCCTTCGCCGACCGCGGCCCCGTCGGCGTCCCAGGCGACCTGCCCGGCGATGAAGACGAGCTTCGAGCCGGACGCGATCGACACCTGCCGGTAGACGGGGATCTCGGGCAGTCCGGCGGGGTTCAGCAGGGTGATGGCCATGGCGCACAGCCTCCATGTCGCGGTCTCTTGTGGTTACTCAGGAACCGTAGGAGAGTGGTCGCTGACATGGAAGAACGCACTTTCAGGTGACGGGGGAACCCGATGGTGACCAAGCAGTTCAGCGGCGGCGCACGCGATGAAGCGGACCTGCGGCGCGCCGACTCCCTGGGACGGGAGATCTTCTCCGACGTCGCCAACAAGTGGGCGCTCCTGATCATCGAGGCCCTCGGCGACGACACCCTGCGCTTCAGTGAGCTGCGCGACGAGGTCGAGGGCATCAGCCACAAGATGCTCACCCAGAACCTGCGCATGCTGGAGCGCTACGGGCTGTTGGAGCGCACCGTGTACCCCACCGTGCCGCCGCGGGTCGAGTACACGCTCACCGTGCCGGGCAGGGCGCTGCGCAAGACGATCGACGGGCTGTGCGACTGGACCCACCGGTACTTCGGCGAGATCGAGGCATCCTGCCGCCGCTTCGACGGCTGACACCTCACACCAAAGCCGTCACACCCAAACACCTGACGCTCGATGCCTGATGCCTGATGCCCGACGTCAGGAGGCGTGGTGGTCGGCGATGGCCTCGGCCACCGCCCGGTGGGCGACACGGGCCAGGACGGGGTTCTTCACGCGGTAGTAGTGCTCCGCGGTGACGCCGAAGCGCAGCGCCCAGCCGCGCCCGCGGGCCCAGGTCGCGTCGTCCACGCCCGCCGCCTCGCGGAACGCCTCGCGGGTGTCGGCGGTCAGCAAGGTCCAGGCCGCCATCACATCGCACGCGGGGTCGCCCACGCCCACCCCGCCGAAGTCGATCACGGCGCTGAGCCGCCCCCGGCGGCCGAGGAGGTTTCCCGGCAGCAGGTCGCCGTGCAGCCAGACGGGTGCGCCCTGCCACTGCGGCGCCCGTACGGCCGCCTCCCATGCGGCGGTCGCGGCCCCGGCGTCGTGCGTGCCGGCGGCGCCCAGGTCCCGGATCGCCGCGCGGACGCCGGCGTCGGCCGTACCCACCGGCCCGCCCCGGAACGACGTCGGCGCACCGGCGGTGTCGACGCGGTGGAGGGCCGCGACGAAACGCCCCAACCCGGCGGCCGCGTCGCGGAGTCCGTGCTCGGCGAGCGGCTCGTCGTACAGGTTCTCGCCGTCGAGCCACCGGTACACCGACCAGGCGAACGGATACCCCTCGCCCGGCGCGCCGTGCCCCAGCGGGACCGGCACGTCCAGCGGCACGTGGGGTGCGAGGTGCGGAAGCCACCGCTGCTCCTTGGCGACCTGGCCTTCGGCGTCGGGGATGCGCGGCAGCCGGACGGTCATGTCCTCGCCCAGCCGGTACATCGCGTTGTCCGTACCGGCCGAGCGCACCCTCCGTACGGGCAGCCGCGCCCACTGCGGGAACTGCGCCGCGACCAGCCGCTCGACGAGCGGCTCGTCGATGTCGACCTCGTCGGCGTGCATCTTCGTACCGGACATGGACGGGACGCTACGCGCCGCACGCGTGGCCCTGCCAAGGGTTTTCCGGCAGGGGAAAGCGGATCGCATCAGATCCGATACATCTTTCCTGATGTACGGTCGGGCGCATGAACGGAGTGCAGCTCTTCCTGCTGGGCCGGACGCTGATGAAGATCGGCGAGGAGGCCATCCCGACCGGCGGAGTCGGCAAGCGCACGACGAGCACGCGGTCGGTCCTGATCGTGATGCTCGACGTGTACGCCCACCCCGACACCACCGTCGGTGAGATCGCCGTCCGCTCGGGTCTGCCGCAGAGCGCGGTGTCCGCCTGCGTGGCCCGGCTGCGTGAGACCGGCTCCGTGGTCACCACCACCGACCCCCGCGACCGGCGGCGCACGCTCGTCCGGCGCGACCCCGAGGTCTCCGACCGGCGGGCCGAGGTCGCCTCCGCGTCCATCGACGGTGCCCTGTCCACCGCGCTCGGCACGAGCGACCCCGCCGAACTCGCCGAGGTCGTCGCCCTGTTGGATGCCCTCGCGCAGCGCCTCTCGCCCGAGATGCTGACCCGCCTGGCTCCGGACGCCCCGGCCGTCTAGGAGCGGGTTGGGCTGGGTGATGTCGCGTCGGAACGGTGGCAGCCGTTGCTGCCTGTCAGCAGCGGTCGTTGTGGCGGGTGGAGGGGGGCGGGGGGGGGGGGGGGGGGGGGGGGGCGGTGCGGGGCCCCCCCCACGGGGGTG